>DATDUI010000037.1:0-38703 GCA_035290465.1 Candidatus Nanoarchaeia archaeon
GGTAGAAATAAAAAAAATAAACAAAAAAGAAAAGGCTCTTGTTTATGATGTTTCTGTAGAAGAAACAGAATCTTTTTTTGGAAATCATTATCCTATATTATTACATAATTCAGGTTCAAAAGGGTGGCATATTTTAATCCCCTGGAAAGCATTTCCAAAAGAATTAGGCGAAGAACAAACTAAAGATTTATTCCCGGATTTACCCCGAAAAATCGTAGGATATATTACAGACAAAGCAAGACCTGAATTAGAAAAAATGCTCCCCGAAGATTTTTATAAACAATTCAAAAATACTACACTTAAACGAGGGATAAAATGTTCTATCTGTAATCAAATCGCCCAAAGTTTTAATCAAGTAGAATTATATTGTTCTTTTTGCGGGATTTCAGAAATTAAAAAATTAAATAATGATGCAAAACAAAAATGTGCTCATTGCAAAAGAGAATTAGAAATAAAGAATCAAAAAAATATCAGCGAATGTAATAATTGTAACACCACAAATGACTTATTGAACAGAACAAAAAAGCAAGGAAAATTTTCTGAATTTGTAGAAGAAGATTTATTAGAATTAATGGGATTAGATTTAGTTTTGGTTTCTCCTAGGCATTTATTTAGGATGCCTTATTCATTGCATGAAAAAACTGCTTTGGCAAGTATTGTAATTGATCAAAACAAGATTAAAGATTTTGAAATGAAAGATGCTGACCCAATGAAAATTGAAATTAAAGATTTTAATCCGGATGTAAAAGAAGGCGAAGCAACAGAATTAGTAATACAAGCAATGGATTGGTTTCAGGAAAATAAAATTAGAAGAGGAGTAGTTGAAGAAAAAATTACCGGCAAATATGCAGATTATAAACCCCTCAAATTAGAAAATTTATCTGAAGATAACTTTCCTCCGTGCGTTAAAAGAATCTTAAATGGAATTGTCGACGGTAGAAAAAGAGCATTATTCATTTTAATTCATTTATTTAGATCAATAGGAATGGATAAAGAAGAAATTGAAAAAAAGATTTATGAATGGAATAAAAAAAATGAGCATCCTTTAAACGAAGGTTACATTAAATCTCAATTACAATGGGCTTATAGAAAAAAACCAATAATGCCTCAAAACTGCAAAGAATTTTATCAGGGAATTGGCGTGTGCGTTCCGGATAATCTTTGTGACAAAATAAAAAATCCTGTTAATTATGTTGTTAAAAAAAATTACATGCAAAATAATTTTTCTAAAAATTCAGAAAAGAAAAAAGATGATAAACCAAAGAAAGAAGTTAAGAAAAGGGCTCCGATAGTGAAAAGTATTAGGGAGAAGAAAGTTGGTGTTGGGAAAGTTGTGGAAGAAGTGGTTAAAAAAATAACATTATTATAGGATTATTTAGTTTGTAGAAAAAATATCTTTTTTTTAATTAAATTTTTTTTCACCCTTTCCATTTATTAAGACCTCTTCCGAAGTTATTTTTTGAATCTTATAATTTTTATCTAAAGTTAATTTTATCTCTGCAAGAGAAATTTCTGTATCATTAATAAATGCTTTATCGAATGCACCATATTCAGCATAAATCGCATACAAAGACTCGTGCTCTAAAGAAACATAAACGAATAAAATAATATTTTCTCCTTCTAAATTTATATCTACAATTTGATAACCTTTAATTTCTTTGACATTATAGCTATTCCCTGAAGATATAATTTTTATATTGTTTAAATCAATAATATTTTGAATTTCATTCAATAATAATTTTTCTATATTTTCTAAAGATTGATTTATCATTTTTGTACCCTTTATTTCTTCTTCAAGTTTTCCTTTCAAATCTTTAATTTCTCCTAATATTAAAAGTTCTTTTTGAGTTATCTCTAAAAATTCTTGTTTGAAATCATTATTAAAATCAGAATCGTTAGTCAAAAAGAAATATTTATCATATTTATTTAAAGAAACAAATTCTAATATAGATTCCCAAATTAGAGCATCTTTAAATCCGGAATCCACTTGATTATTATTTTTTTTATAAAATGGTTTTTGTTTTTTAATGACTTTATCTATTAATTTTGGAAAAATCTTTTCTGAAGGGTTATTAATCTTTGTTATATTATATTTACGAAGATAATTTTCTTTCTTTACATCTAAATAAGGGATATATTCTATCTTAGGTAAATTTAATATAACCCCTTGAAGTTCTTTGAACTTTTTAAAATTTAAATTTATTTTTTCTAAATCTTTAATAAAACATTCATTCTGTTGTTGTTTCAATTCTTCTAATGCTATTTCAGGTATGGCAACTTGAATGATAATCTCTTTTGAAGGTTTAAAGTTAAAATTATTAACCAGATTTTCATGAAGATTTTTATTGATCTCTAAATATTTATAATTTTTACAAAATAAATTTCCCTTGGAATAATTCCCTAAATGATTTGTATCAATAATTACAAGTATATTTTTACTTTTAACATCCATTTTATTATTTAACAAATTTTTTTATCTTTTAATCTTTATTATTCTTTTAGGATAATAGTCAATAACTCCCTTGAAAAGTCAATTTATCTTCGTCCAATAAAAGATTTATATCCCTTAATCAACTGACCCAAGTCGCCAATATGTGCAGTCGGATGTTTTCCATGCATATTCCCAACAGGAACACCAACATCAATAACCTGAATACCTTTTTGAGCAAAATATTTAGCAATAGTCCCCCCGCCACCTTTTTGAAGTTTTGAAGGTAATTCACTCATCTGATACATAACATTATTCTCCTCAAACAAATCCATTAAATAAGAAGTAATTTGATTTGATGCCTGATTCCCCCCAGATTGTTTTTCTCCGCCATTTGATTTAACAATAGCAATACCACGATTAAATCTCGTAGCAATCGTCGGATCTTGATATTGAGAATCATAACTCGTCAAAGCAATATCAACATCTGAAGAAATCATCAAAGAATTATTATAAATCCTATTCATCAAACCCAAAGAAATATCTCTCTCAGGAACAAATTCTTTACTAAGTAAATTATAAATTGCAGAATCTAAAAAAGTTGATTGTGCACCACTTAAACCAGTACTCCCAATTTCCTCCCTATCACAGCCATAAACAATTAAAGGAAATTCCAATTCTTTTGAATCCAAAGCCGCCTTAACACTCGCAAAAACACAAATTCTATCATCATGACCATAACCATCAATTAAACCATCACCCAAAATTCTCACTTTATCTGCCGGAACAATATACCAACTACCCCGATAAAAATCCTTTTCATCCAATCCTTTTCTTTCCAAGACTTTCAAAAAAGATTCTTTTTTACTAAAACCAGTAATAAATTTAAACATCTCATGAGGAAATGCTTTTTTTAAAGGTAATTCATTCACTTCTTTAGAAATATGAATCCCCCTGTCAGAAAGTAAACCTTCTAAATTAAAAGTAATTTCTCCTTGTTTTTTTGTAATATGACCAATTAATTTAGCAGTATAATCAACATGCTGATGTTCCCAAATTCCCCCATAAGGTTTAGTTTTTAAGATAACTCCTTCAGTACCTTCTTCAATAGGATTTCCCCTTAAATTTAAACAAGGAGCATCAGTATGTGCCCCCAAAATAGAAACCCCATAATCATAGCATCTTTGTTTACCCTTTAAAACAATAGCAAATTGTTTCTTATCCGCATCAGTCATATAAAACCCTCTTTTATTATCAATAAACTTCTGTTGTCCGGTAAATTCTTCTAAACCCTCTTTTTTAACCATATCAATAACTCGCCTAACCGTTAATTCAGGAGTTTTACAATAATCAAGAAATTGAACATATTCAGGGACAGTTTTTTTCCTTAATTTTACAGATTCATGTACATCCAAATTTTCTAAAGCAGATAATTTAGGGTCAATCATAAAAAAAATACCACAATTAATCTTTATAATAATTTATATCTAAATAACAATAATTTTAAAAACAATATTCTATTATTTCTTTTATGAAAAATAAGGTGATAATGTTATTCTGGGTTTTTGTAATATTATCAATGCTAATTTCTCCATTAATTTTAAGTGCAGAAAACGCAACTGCAGATATAACAGTTGATACAAGTAATGATATGGAATCAAAAGTTGAAAAAGCATACACATGTTTAACAAATAGTATTGACGAAAAAACTTGTACAAGTCTTTCTTTTGAAGAAAAAGTATTTTCTTTACTTGCAGTAGATAAATGTGAATCACAGATTTTAAGCGAAGCAAAAAATGGAGAATGTTGGCCAAGTTCAGGATGTAAATTAAAATCAACAGCTCAGGCAATTTTAGCTTTAAGTAATACTGAAAGTGAAACCACAAAAGCTGAAAGTTGGTTAATTGCACAAAATATGACAGCAACAGACCTTGATTGGTTCTTAGAAATTGAAAGCCCGGAAGCAACAAGTTGTAAAATTACATACTCAGGTGCAACATACACAATTCTTATCGGAGAAGATAAAAAAATTAATACTGGAGCAGGAACTTGCTTAAGTTTATCAGAAGGAAGATGGTGGTTAAAAATTTCATCAACCTGTTTCAATCAGGATATTGACGTAAGTTGTGATAAACAATTCTTAACAACATTATTATACAAGAAAAAAACATCATCAACAATTTATGTATCTGAAAAAGCAACTTCAGGATCAGCAGAAGGAACAACAACTGAAAGAGTGAGTTCTTACTGTTTTAAACAAGGAAGTGCTTGTGACTATGAAGGAAGTTTATGGGCAACATTAATATTAAATCACTTAAATTATGATATCACACCATACTTACCTTACTTAATAACAATGGAAGAAGACAATCAAAAATATCTTCCGCAAGTTTTCTTATATTTAGTTACAAGTCATTCTGATTATCGAAATGAATTATTATTAAAACAAAAAGATAAATATTGGGAAGAATCAGGAGATAAATTCTTTGACACTGCTTTAGCTTTATACGCATTTCAATATGAAGAGCCAATAGAAAAAACAGAATCAATTAACTGGCTTTTAGAAGTCCAAGGTAAAGACGGGTGTTGGCAAAGTAATATAAGAAATACTGCATTTATTTTATATTCAGTTTGGCCAAAAAGTTTTTACACACCAGTTGATGACGAACCAGATACAAGTATTGATTGCACAGATGCAGGATATTTCTGTATGTCGCAAATGAATTGTAAAGGAAGTATTTTAGATGCTTATAGTTGTTCAGGGGTATCTAAATGCTGTGATAAAGAATTTACTTTAGACCTTTGTGCAGATCAAGGCGGAGAAATTTGTAATTCAAATCAGGAATGTTTAGCCGGTTCTATTGTTGATTCATCAGACACAAATTATGGTGAAGTCTGCTGTGTAAGTGGAAGATGTGATGTTCCAACTGAACCAGTAGAATCTGATTGTGTAGTATATGGTGGAATTTGCAGACCTAATGGTTGTGATGATGGTGAAGAATCAACAAGTGATGATTGTAGTTTTTCAACTGATTCATGTTGTGTAAAACCCACTGTAACAGAAGAGAAAAAAAGTTATTTATGGATTTGGATTTTATTGATATTAATTTTACTTGTAATTTTAGCTCTAATTTTCAAAGATAAATTAAGACCTTATTGGTATCAATTAAAATCTAAATTTTCAAAGACTAAACCAGAAGAACCTAAACAAGGATTACCAAGGATGATGCCTCCTTCAAGAATGCCTTTTAGAGCTCCTCCAAGAAGAATGTTACCTCCTCCACAAAGTAGACCTCCAGTGAGTGGACAAAGACCACAAATAGCTAATGGGCAAAGACCTCCTTTAAAAAGAATGCCTCCTGCACCACAAAACAAACCTTCTGGAGAAGTTGACGAAGTTCTAAAGAAATTAAAAGAAATGGGTAAATAAGTTATTATGATTTCAAATAAGTCTAATTTAGGGTTACTAAAATTATTCACTAATATTGATATGGATATCTTGCTTGAAAATAATGATAATCCTTTTGGATCTTTAGACTTCCATTTAATCGATGAACCTCAAAATCCCTTTAAATCTGCATTTCTTTTAAATTGTGGAAATCTTTTAGATTCATCAGATTCTATTAATTATAAATATCCTTTTATAATAAAACCGAGATATTTATCCATTGATGTTTCAGGTAAATACTTAAACCCTGTTCTTGATGAAATGATTCCATCATGGAATCAATCGAAGTATAATATAATTTTAGCTTCAATTTCACAATTACCAAGTCATTTCGTTTTATTTGAACTTTATAATGGATTTGATGAACAAAAGCAAGGTCTAACAAGAGGAAGATACTTTAAAAATAATCCAAATTTAATTAATAATTGGGATGAAGTTCAGGATTATTGCAAAAAAAATAAAATAAAGATTTATTAGTAATAATATTGCTAGAATTAAAAGAAATAATTCTTAAAAATTAATTGGGATAGTTTTTTCTAAATCTAAAAAGATATTGAGATACACTTCAAAATCAGTAAGTTTAAAATATCTAAACATTTATAAATAAACATACATATTTGTATGTATGAAACATACAGAAAATAAATATAAAAATATACTAGAAAGTGGAGAAAAACAGCTGGAAATATTATTAAATCTGCTAGCAGATACAAATCAACAAATAGATATTTATGCAGTTGGGGGAACTGCAATGGTTTTGGCAGGTCATAAATCATCCACAAGAGATATAGATTTCTTCACTACCAATTCTTATCAGGAAATAAAGAATTTATTTGAAAAAATAGCTCTTAAAGAAATAGATTCGACAAAAGCATGTAATAAATGGAAATTTATGGATACTCGGTTAGACATCTTTTATTCTGATAATGAGCAAATTTTAGGATTTCCTTTGCATGAAAAATGGAAAGAAAATTCAACGCATCTTAGAAAAATAAGAAAAGTAAACTTGTATATCTTAAATTGGACAGATATAATTGCGACAAAACTTGCAAGAGGGGAAGAAAGAGATTTTGAAGACATAATAATTATTATTGAAAAAGAGAATCTTAATTTTGAAGAATTTAAAAAACATTTTTTAGAACAATCAGAAATTCATGCAGGTAGTTTTCAAAAAGGAAAAGATAATTTAAAATATTTGGAAAAGGAGCTAAAGAGAAATGGCAGACTATAAATTAATTGAAGATTTAAAGAAAGAGGGTTTTATTCTTAGTTATCCTGAAATATCATCAAATGATGAAAAAATAATCTCGATATTAAAAGAGAATGATTCCAGATTAAATTTAGCGATTCCCCTACTTCTAGATAAGCCTTTTTCATATAAAAAGATAATAGATGAAATTCCCAAAAGAAATATTTTTATTTTTAATAAAATTATCTTAATATCTTATGAAATTTTTAAAAAAGAAAAAATAGATTCATCTTTTTTGGAAAAAATAATTAAGAACTTTAAAATAAAAAATAATCTTAAGAGAAATGAATTGGAATATTTTTACGAAGAATTTAAACTTTCAAAAGAACTCAAAAAGAAGAAAACCTTTAACAAAAGAGAGTTTGAAAGTAGAGAAAATTTAAATATATTAATTAATTTAGAAAAAATATTCTCGCCTGCAAAAATAAGAATACTAAAGAATATATATGAACATAAAAAATTAACTCCTACGGAAGAAAGATATTATTATCGTTCTATTAAGCCTTTCATTGATGCAATATTGAATAATTCTGTTAGAAATTTTTTAGAAATAGTTCTAAAGAATAAAAGTCAAAGATAATAGATGCCAGTTCATTATAAACGATTTTTTGGTTTCACCTTCATGAATACAGCGAAAAGGAGGTTAGAAAAATATATAAGAAAATTACAACAGATAAGAGGATGAACAAAAGCAAGGTCTAACAAGAGGAAGATACTTTAAAAATAATCCAAATTTAATTAATAATTGGGATGAAGTTCAGGATTATTGCAAAAAAAATAAAATAAAGATTTATTAGTTTCTATTTTATTCTAAAACAATATTTTCTAAAGAAGAATGATTTTGTTCTGCTTTTTCAATTTGTGGTTGATAATTAGTTTCTATTTCTTCTTTATTTGGATTGAATGCATATATCCCTGACATTAAACCAATTGAACCTGCTACTAATGTTGTAGCAAGAATTTTTTTCATTTTAGGCGTTTGTTTTTTTACAAATTGTGGTATTCTTTCTGTTTCTTTTAATCCTGCTAAATCCCTAAAAGAATCAATAGTATATCCTAAAGATCCTCCGGAAAGGAAAGCTAAACCAATTGAAAAAGCTGTACCTAATGCTATTTCTTTTAAATCTCTTGCACCGGAAGCATAATAAAATGCTGGTGTAATAGCAATATTGTACAGTCCCGCATAAATTGAATCGTGTAAATATTTCATCTTTTCTGTAGCTTCATTGTTTATATTAAAATAATCTCTCGAAATATCTAAACCCTTTGTGAATAATCTTCCAAATCCAATCTAAGTTAACCCTGTAGCTAAAATTCTGGCATTAATTGACGTTTCATTTGACATATCCGAACCAATTGTTTCAATAACACTGAATATCGGATTTGTTAATGTTAATAAAGCAGTACTATCTACAAGATGATAATTTAAATTTTCAATAATCTTATTTTTATTCATTAAATCTGCAAAATTAAAGCTTTTATAAATCTATTTTTTTCAAGAAAAACTTTTATTAACTCCTATTTCTATTAAATGCTATGAAAAAGATGTGGGGTTCAAAACTAAGCTGTGCCTACGCACAGATCAGAAGTAATAGTTTTGAATACAAAGAAAATCAGGGATTTTCTAGCATTTCCATTTCAGGAGAAATGAAAATATGAAAAAAGTGGTTATATCATTAATCTTAGCTTTAATTCTTTTGCCAAATATTTTGGGAGTAAGTTTTGAAATGAATGAAGAATTTAAACAAGGTGAAACATTAATAGCAAAAATTTCAGGTAATTTCCTGACCCCAATTTTAAAAGAAAATATTAATTTTTATCGAGGTCATACACGTGTAGCAGTAAATTATGATTTAACAAAAATAGATGATATTTATTATCTTTCTGCTTCGTTATTAAGCAAAGCTCCAAATAATTATTCAATAATCATTGATAATGTAGAATATATGCAAGGGGCAACAGTAAAAACAGATGACATTGTAAAAAATTTTACGGTTACAGAAGGTATTGCAGATTTTTCAATAACTCCCGGATTTATTATCGCAACAGATACATTTGAAGTAACTTTGCAAAATTTATTAGATGCTCCGTCAACAATTAATATTAAAATCGAAAAAACTCAGGAAGAAACAAGTCAGGGTTTTTTCGCGTCTTTATTTGGAACCACAACTGAAACACAGGATTATTCAATTTCATTAAAATCCGGAGAAATTAGAAGAGTAAAATTTAATGTTAATAATATAACTGCTTCAGCATTGCATACTATAACTTTTTCTTCAACTAATTTAAAATATGAATTGCCTGTTTATGTTTATGCAACAAATAAAACAACAGCATCAAACGAAAATCAAATAACTCGTTTTGGCATTGAACCAATAATTATGGAAATATCAATGACGACAAATTCAAATAAAACTTATGTATTTTATTTTCGTAATACCGGAAATACAACGATAAAAAATATTACTTTGTCATTATCTGATTCTTTGAAACCATATGCTTTATTCTCTAATGAAAGTATTGAAGAAGTAGAAAAAAATTCAAGCTATAAATTTTATGTAAATTTTTCATCTAAAGATAATGAAGAAATAATTAATGGAAGTATTAGAGCAAGAATTGTGAATGAAACCGGAAATACTTATGCATATTCAGAGATTCTATTAAAAATAGTAAAAGATTATATCCCTTTGGATAATGAAACTAATGAATCAACTGATGAGCCAATTCCTTCAATTTCAAAAACTTGTGCAGAACTCGAAGGAATAATTTGTAAAGCTGATGAAGAATGCAATGGTGAAATTGTTAATGCAAAAGATGATAAATGTTGCATGAATGAATGTACTGAAGAAAGCAATTCATTAGGGAAATTAATTGGCTGGGTAATTATTTTATGCATTGTTGGATTTTTAGTTTGGTTTTTTAAAACAAAATATCGTGGAGCACATAAAGAAATAGATTTAGTTGAAATTTCTAAATGGAAGAGAATTTGATAATAATTCTTATTAGGTATGAAAAAAGTTTATAAATCTGAAACCTTTTCTTACTAGGTATGAATGAAGAAAGAGAGAAGATAATTTAAAAAAAGGAAGAAATAATTCGGCTGTTGTTTTATTTTTTAAGTGCTTAATCTCACTTTGTGATTTGTTTTTATTGCGAAAGACAGGCAAAAGTCCTTCATCACATAATTCAAGATTTAATATATTGAAGGAAAGATTCAGAGAAGTTTATGAGATTTTGGACAAAGATTTCCCATTTTATCAAGGAAGTTATGTCCAGTCTATGACAAAAGAACTTTTGAAAAAAAGAGTTCCTCTTTTTGAAGCAGGATTTCTAATCGGTGAATTATCTTCTCTGGTGAAGAAAGGAAAGGTAAAACTAAAGAGTAATATCATAATGCAAATATTTATAAACTATTTGGCATTACAATACATATGTCACAAGAGATAAAAGATATATTAATTCTTCAAAAAAGAGAATTAGAGAATAAGTTAAAAGAAAAATACATAAACAGAAGAGATAAATTAGAAGGATTAGATTCAGACATAATAAAAGTTATTATTGGTCCAAGAAGAGCAGGAAAGTCTTTTTTTTCAATACATCTTTTAAACAAAATTGGGGATTTTGGCTATGTTAACTTTGATGATGAAAATCTAATTAATGTCAAAAATTATGATGAAATAATTACTGCAATGAATTCTATTTATAAAAATCCTAAATATGTTTTCTTTGATGAAATTCAAAATTTACCAAACTGGGAATTATTTGTAAATAGATTGCAAAGAGGGAGCACTAATTTAATTATAACGGGTAGCAATTCAAAACTTCTTAGCAAAGAATTAGCAACACACTTAACAGGGAGGCATTTTTTAACACATATACTCCCATTTTCATTTAAAGAATTCATTGATTTAGATAAAAAAGAATTAACAACTATTGAAATCAAAAATAAGTTTGAAGATTATATCTTTCATGGAGGTTATCCTGAACCTCTGATTAAAAATCTAGACTTTAAAGAATATCTCTCAACTCTTTTCAATTCAGTCATATATAAAGATATTATTAATAGATATAAGATAAGAGCTAATAAAGAAATGGAAAATCTATCTTTTTATCTCTTATCAAATATTGCAAATGAATATTCTTATAATTCCCTTACAAAGGTAACCGATATAAAGAGTTCACATACAATACAAAAATATATGGGATACTTGGAAGAGTCTTTTATTTTCTTTAGTTTAAACAGATTTTCTTATAAGGTTAAAGAGCAAATTTCCTCAAATAAGAAGATTTATTGCATAGATAATGGGTTTATACAGGCAAAAGCATTTAAATTAAGTCCGAATATTGGAAAACTTTATGAGAATATTGTAGCAATTGAATTGAAAAGAAGAGAATATGAAAAAGAAATTGAAGTCTATTATTGGAAAAATGTTCAAAATGAAGAAGTAGATTTTTTGATTAAAAAAGGAACTTTAGTTAAACAGCTTATTCAGGTTTGTTCTGACATTAAAAATTCTGAAACAAAAAATAGAGAAATTAGAGCTTTAATTAAAGCTGGTGAAGATTTGAAATGCAAAGACCTTTTGATGATTACAGATGATTATGAGGGTGAAGAAAAAACTGAATGGTTTGATAAGAAGGCAATAATAAAGTTTATCCCTGCTTGGAAATGGCTTTTGGAAAAAAATTCTAAGAAGAAGTAATCCGTTTTGGTTCTTAGTATTACTTTCTTGTTATTTTTAATCCCCAAAAACATTTATATACTTAAGGTGTATAAATATACACTAGAGGTATATACTCTAATGATAACAAAAAATGAAAGCAAAGTTTTGAGAATGCTATTAATGGCATTTGGAGAAGAATATTCAATTAACAGAATAGCAAAAGTTTGTGGCCTTTCACCAAATGGAGCATTAAAGACATTAAGAAAATTTGAATCTCAAGGAATTTTAACAGTTAAGAAAATTGCAAATATTAATTCTTACAAAATCAATTTTTCAAATAACAAAACAAAAAACATACTCGAACTTGCACTAATCCCAGAAATCCCTGAAAAAATAAAATACCGATATGATGATTTGGGACCTCTAAAAAAAATCACTGAAATAGGAATAATCTTTGGGTCTTACATAACAGATAAACAAAAACCGACGGATATAGATTTGTTTTTTGTTCTGGATAAAAAAAATTTCAATGAATACAAAACTTTAAGCAAAAAAATTTATTTTACAATGCCTTTGAAAGTGCAGGATGTTCTTCAGACAAAAAAAGATTTAAAAGAAAATATTTTAAAGAAAGATAAAGTAATAATTGAAATATTCCGAAAAGGAATTATTTTATGGGGCTATGATAAAATAATAAAATTTTTTGAAAATGACAGATAAAATAAAAGATTGTCTTAAATCCGGAGAGAAAGGAGAAAGACACAAAGGATTAAGAAAAGTGAAGACTAGTGAAGTCTTAATTAAAGGTCATTTAAGAAAAGCAATTCATAACTTTAATGCAATTGAAGAGTTTTATAAAAGCGGATATTCTGATTGGAGTGCTTCTGCTTCCTTTTATTCTCTTTATCATTGCCTTCTTGCAATTCTGGCAAAAAATGGGATAGAATCGAGAAATCAAACATGCACATTTGCTTTTATTGAGCAGATGATTAACGATAAAAAATTATCTATAACTAAAGAAGAATTAAGCGAAATATTTGATAAAGATATCACTGAGGACCTTATGCATAGTAATAAAATACTTGATATAAGAGAGAATATGCAATATTCAATTAAAACTTCATTAGAAAGAAAAGAGTTTGATTTATTAAAGCAAAGAACAAAAGAATTACTTGATAAATTAAGGAGAGAAATTGAAAAATAAAAAAACAAATTATAAGTTATGATTTTTTTTATTCTTAAAATATAAAATCCCTAAAGATATAAGGATTATTCCTAAAATGATTAAGGAACTATTTAATAAATTTATTTTGATTCCTATAAGATTTAGATAGAATACGGCAAGGGGAACAATTGCGATGAGAAAGATAGTTATCTTTTAATAATGTAAAAACATATATAAATTTATGAAAAAGGTAAAAAAAGAATATTTATTTTTAATGATCATTCTAATTTTTGCATTTTTCTTGAGAGTTTATAGTCTTGGAACTCCTGTTTTTTGGGTTGATGAAGCAACATCATCTGTTGCTTCTTTAATGATCTTGGAAAAAGGTTTTCCGATTTTTGATTCTGGGCTTTTTTATGATCGAGCGTTATTATTTCATTATTTACAAGCATTTTTCTTGTTATTTGGGCAGACTGAATTTTTAGCAAGATTTGTATCTGTTATATTTGGTTTATTGACAATTGTTTTAATTTATTTTATTGGTAAAGAATATTCTAATTCCGGGGGAATTATAAGTGCTTTATTTTTAAGTGTATTTTATTTAGAAGTTTTTTTTTCCAGACAGGCAAGATTTTATCAGTTCTTTCAGTTGTTATTTTTCCTTTCTTTGTATCTTTTGTATAAATCTAAAGATGATTCAAGATTTCTTTATTTATCTTTGATTTCATTTTTTATTACGATTAATACTCAAATAGCAGGGCTTGTTTTAGCTCCTTTTTTTATTTTGCATATTTTAATTTATAATAAGGGTATAAAGAGATGGTTATCTGTTTTTCCCAGTATTTCATTATTCTATAATTTTATTCCTAGTAAAGATCTTTCTTCGAATTCTTCAATTTCTGCGATAAATTATTTTAAGGAATATGCTGGACAAGTTTTGAATATGATTTATCTTTTTATTTTATTTGTGCCTGGGTTAATTATGGCTTTTATGAAAAAGAAAAGGCTGACATTATTGATAATCTTACCTTCGGTTATTTTATTAATTGGTGTGTTTGGCTTGAAGTCTTTTGCTTTAAGATATGCTTATTTTTTTATTTTTCCGTTGATTTTGTATTCTTCTTTATTAATGTCTTTCATGTATGAAAAATACGGTAAATTAATTTTAGTTTCAATATTCATTTTATTTTTGATACCTTCAAATTTATTCTTTTTGCATACTTATGTTAATATGATTAAACCAGTTGATTATAATTTTAATGATTATTCTGCTCCTTTTACTGATTATAAAAATGTTCCTTCTGAATTAATTGATGAGATGAAGAAGGGGATTTTGGTTAGTTATTTTTCTTCAGATGTGCAGTGGTATATTAAAAAGCCAGATTATGTTTTGCCTTTTTCAATGAATGGGATAGGGGAGGATTCTATTTCCTGGAATTGTTCTATTGGTGTTTGTGATAGATATAGTGGGGCTTTGATGTTGAATGAAGATTTAGAGAGTTATTATTTAGTTGCTGATTTGTTTAGCGTTAGTAAGCTTAATGATGAGCAGAGGTTAAGGTATGAGGGATTGATTGAGGGTTGTTCTTTGGTATGGGAACAGGTTGATTTGAAGATATATCATTGTGCTATATAGTTTGTTAACAAATGTTTTTAAATAAAAATAGTCTTTTAGTTTGAATTAAACAGGGAGATTTTCCTATAAAGATTGGAAACTAAATTATGGCAAAAACAAAGGGGATTGAGGTTGGAAAATTTGTTCAAAGGAATAATATGCTCAAAAAAATTGGGTTGGATACAGATAACTGCATTTCCTGGATTGAAAATGAAAAGCTCTCCCCGGGTTATAAACCAAGAATAGCCAAAAGAAGAAATTTTCTTTATACAAATTATGTTGTTTTTAGTGAATTGATGCATTTAATTTCAAATAAAGATCTGACTATAAAGAGTGAAGAAGTAATTGGTTTCCTAAAAAGAAACCATATCCGCCCAATAAAGAAAAAAGATGTTGATAAAATTAAAGTTGAAGAAACATTTAATAAATTAAAGGCTGAATGTAAAAAAAATAATTGGTCTGCAGGGGAAAGCGATTTAAGGGTAATATCTGTATATTACAATGCAGGAATAGATTGCATTTCAACAAATAATTTAAGACATTTTAAAGATCCGTGCTATTATCTTAAAATCTCTTTAGATTTTCCGCCAATTATTCAACCATATTCTAAACAAGATGTAAACAGAATGTTAAGAAATTTATATAAAAATCATTAATAATTAAACATATCTTCATATTTTGATAAGTTTATTTTCCCATTATCAACTTTATTTCTTAATTCCATAACTTTTTTTGTTGATTTATCAAGCTTATTTTTCCCCAATGATCCTAGAAACAGATCAAATTCAAATAAATCAAATTCTTTTTCAATTACCTCTTTAGTAACTTGTTGAGCAAGAGCTAAGATTTCTTTTTGTCTATATTCTAAGAAATTATTTAATTCTGGACAAGAAACCTGTGACTGTTCCATTATTTATTACAAGATTTCTCCCTTATAAATTTTATTATGAATTAGAATTGTCCCTTTTTTTGCCATGAATATCTAAGCAAAATCTTGTTTAAAATCCTTTCTATTTTTTCTCAAATCAAAATATTTAAAAAAGGTTATTATCTTGGAATAGTAACAAAATGGAATTATTATTAATCATTTTTTTGTGTATGACTGTAATAGAAGTCTTGGCTTTAGTTGTGCTTATTTTTATTACTAATCTTAAAAAGAAATCGTATAAAATTCATAGAATTGTGATTAAAAAAAAGGCTAAGGTTATTGAAAAAAAGAAATTTAAATTAAAGGATGTATCAAAGGAGCAGTGGGTTATTTTTGGATTTTATGTTTTGGTTATTGGTTTTATCGCTTATATTAGTTTGAGTAATTATATGCCTGAGGTTATGACTCCAATTAATAGTGGGGAGTATTCAATTTCATTGGAGAATCCAACTAATAGTTTGAAAGTATTGTATTTTAGTAAGGATATTTTTGATGATGTTAATAATGGTTCAATTATGGTTAATAGTGAAAGTATTGTTGATTTAGTATTTAAACCAAAGTTGATTTTAGAAAATGGGAGAGATGCGGAAATTTTAATTGAGGGGAAGAATTTAGGTACTGATGTTTATTTTGATGATAAGTTGATTATACCTGATTTGAGTGATTATGAGAAAGTTGGTGATTTTGAGGATAGTGAAGTTTGGATTAAGAGGGATTTGGTAAAGGAGTCTTATATTGATCAAGATACTTTGAATGATTTTATTTATTTTAATTTTCCTGGGGCTAGTGTTTATTCTTTTAAGGAATTAGATAAGGGTGTTCCTGTTTTAACAGATTGGGCATCAACTGAGACAAGGATTGATACTACTTTTAGAGCTAGTTTAAAATTAGCTGTTTATCATGGGGGCGGAGATTTGAATCTTAAATTTACTAAACAGGATTTAAATGGTTATGTTGGAAAGGATGAATATAATTTGTCTGTGATTGATTTTTCTACTGGAAAAATTGTTTATTCTGAAATTTTTAAGGATGATGGAGATAAGAAAGATAGTAAAATTTTAGGGGATGAAGAGGATTATAATGTTAATATTAATTTAGATAGGGGAATTTATTATTTAGATTTTAAAGAAGATAAAAATAATCCTTCGGCTGATTCAACTTTGAAGAATTTTAAGATTAGTTCAAATAAGGTTTTGATTGTTGGGGATATGCTTGTTTATGAGCCAAATCAAAAGTTTTTTACAAAAGCTAATAATGCTAAAGAAATTAAATTTAAATATTGGTGGGATGGTAAAGAACAGCATATTTATTTTACTGGGGATAAAATATTTACCGAAAATATTAATAAAGATTACAAAGGTAAAGATTACATTGTTAAGCTAGAAAAAGGATTTTATAATTTTAAAATTGAAAAAGGATATATCTGGGTTAAGGGAGATTATTTTTCTGTTGATAAAATTTCTTGGTTTGATTTACCTACATCTGGAGAAACAAAATTAAAATCTAATAATGATGTTTTGATTTTTGGTAAAGATAATTATATTATTGAGGGAGAAAATGTTTTTGTTAAGATTCCTATTAAAATTAAAGATGAAACTAGTAAATATAAATTTCAGGTTTTAGACAAGGATAAATTTATTATAAATAAAATTGAGATTGTGATTTAAAATGAAGTTTAATTTTGATCCTTATTCAAAACAATTTATGTTTTTTGGGATTTTTGTTTTTTTAAGTTTGGTTTTGATGAATGAATTAGATATTTTACCTTCTTGGGTAAATGTTAAATTTGGATTTATTTTAATGATGACTGCAATAACTTATTTTTTTGTTGTTAAAATAAAAGAGATTCCTGAAAAAAAGAGGGATAAATCAAGTATTGTTTATTATTTTAGTCATTTTTTTTTGTTGAGTTTAATTATTATTGCTGTTAATCAGTTTTTAAAGAGGCAGATTATTATTGATAATTTGTTTTATATTTCGGTTGTTTCAATTGCTTTTGGTTTTTTGACTTTTTATGCTAATCGAGATAGGGTTGAAAAAGAGATTGAGGACGAAAAAATTGCTGAGGATAAAGCTGAGGAGAAAAGAGAGAATGAGTTTGATAAGAAGTTTCCTAGATTAAAATGGTTTGATTTTTCATATAAGTTTAAGGAGTGTTTTAGTGATAGAAGATGGTTTGAATGGATTTTTAGGATTTTAATTTGCCCTTTTGTGTTTTTGGCAAGGTTGCCTTATGTTTTTGTTAAGTGGATGTATCGGGAGGGTTGGTGGTATAGTTTTGTGCTGGCTTTAATTTTGTTAAATTCTTTTATGATTTCAATTGATAATTTAGATCTTCTCCCATTACAAAATGATGAATTTTTGACATATAATGCAGTGAATTATATTATAAATGGAGATTTTAAAATGATTGATTTTCAATATGGTGCAGATTCAAGTAAAAGTCAATTATTTTATAGTAGGTCTCTTCCATTTTCATTAGGCGTAGCTTTTTTTGTAAAAATTCTTGGAGGAGATTCTTTAAATTATTTTAACTTAAGATTTTTTTCGGTTTTTTGTTGGGTCTTAACTTTAATAGTTTTTTATTTGATTCTTAAAATATTTTTAACAAAAATTCCTCTTTTATTTTTATTATTCAGTTTTTCATTATTTTATCTTAATATTTATTATTCAAGGGTATCTAGAATGTATTCTTTATTTCTTTTTATATTTTTTGTTTTAATTTTACTTGGTTTAAAAATCTTTTCAAAATTAAAAGAAGAAAAAAAATTTCCATCAATAAAAAGATCTCTCCTAATTCAAAAAGAATTTTTCATTTCTAACTTTCGAGAAATAACGTTATTTTTGATAATATTCTTTATAGGAATAAAAGTTCATTACCATACTTTTTTTGTATTGATAATCTTTTATTTTTATTTGGTTTTTAATATAAAGAAATATAAATGGCTCTTTTATCCTTTAATTTTATTTTTAATAATTGGTTTATTTTTAATCGGATTTCATTTATTTATTTACCCTTTAATTGGAGTATGGTATTTTAATTCAAGAGGTATAATTTATCCTCAATTTCTAGAATATAATTACAAATATCTTGCTGGGGGGATTGGAACAATTATGTTATTTTTTATTCCATTATTTCAGCTTAAGAAATCTCCAAATTTAATCAAATTTTCTTATATTGTTTTGTTTTCAATTGTTCCATTATATCTTTTTTTATTTAATGGGATTCAATTTCATGAACCAAGATATATGATGTTCATTTATCCATTTTATCTAATTATCATCGTTTATTCTATTTACCTTATTTCTAAATTATTTACTGAAAAAAATAAATTTAAAACTATTTTATTTTTATTCTCTTTATTTATTTTATTTATAACTCCTTTTACAATTTTCGGTATTTGTGGTAATAATCTTTTGGTTTCTTGTCCTATAAGTCATGAGTCAAAGATATTTAATTTAGACAGATGGAATTATGATTATGATGAAATTTATCAAAAAATAAAAGAAAATTTAGAAGATGATACAATAATTGTTGGGAGAACAATACATGAATTTTATTTAGAAAAATATTCTATTGATAATGATGTATATCCTTTAATTGAAAATATTGATTATCCTAAAGATTCTTTTACTGAATATTCTAAAGAAGATCTTGAAAAAAAAGATTTGATTTTTGTGGAGTATCCTGAATTAATTTATGTCCAAAGAGAAGAATCATTTGATGAGATTTATAATTATCTGGATAATAGAGAGGACAAAAAATTAATTTATGAATCGGAAGATAAAAAGACATTAGTTTATAGCATTTCCAAAAAAGTTTCTTAATTTTCTTTTTTTAAAATTAAAAAAGGAATAGCCCCAAACAATCTATAAATTAATTCTATTAAATATAATAAAAATGAAGCAATTAACGCTTTTTCAGGAAGAACTAAGTTCCATTTTGCGAATTCTATGAAAAGAAATTCCCTTATTCCAAATCCTTGGAAAGAGATAGGCAAAACTAAGGCTATTGTTAATAATGGGATCAGAATAAATAATTCAATGGTTTTTACTTCAAAACCTACTGCAGAAAATATTAAATGATATATAATTACTTGCAAAAGAATGATAATTAAACAATAAAATGAATGCATTATCAATTCTTTTTTTGTTCTTTGACTTTCAAAGATTATTTTATTAAATAATTCATTTTTAATTAAATTACAAATTTTCTTTTTAATCCATTTTTCAATTGTCGCATAAATAAAGACTATACTAAAAAAGAATAATATTCCGAATAAAATTGTTGGAATTTTTTCATTATTTGTTAAAAAATAAATTGTGAAAATTGAACATCCTAAAAGAATATACCAAATAAGAGAATATATTCTATCGATTAATGAAGAGAATAAAACTTTTTTCTTCTCTTTAAATGAAAACATCTTATAAGTTTCGCTTCCAATAGCACCTATTCCAAAAAGGTTTACAAAATCTGAAGCCCAATAGATACTCATTAATTCTTTTAAATTAGTTTTATTATATTTTTTAAGAAAAACATTCCATTTTAAAACCATAAAGATTAAGGTTACAAAAGCAAGAAACAAGCAAGGAATTAGAAATAAGACATTTATCTCTTTTAATAAAGATAAAACTTGAGAAATATTCAAATTAACAAATACAAAATATAAGATACACAAACTTAAAAGTAATTTAATAATAAGGTTATATTTATTCCAGAATTGTTTAATTTTATTTAATATTTTCATTTACTGATAACTTTGTTTGCATTTATCTTGGAATTGTCTTCTATCTTTACTGGACCAATTATCTTTGCTCCAGCCCCAATCATAACATTATCCCCTATAACCGGAAATCCATTTGAGATAAAATTTGTTCCAATAGTCACAGAATGATAAATAATACAATTTTTTCCTATAATTGCCCGGGGATTAATAAAAATTTGTCCAAAATGAGGAAGAACTAACCCCCCTCCAACTTTTGTTTCAGGATAAATCTCAATCCCCGTTATTAAAGTCAGAGGTCTCCAAATAAATAGCAAATATAATGTTTTTAACAGAGGGATTTTATTTATTAATTGCCCAATTCGAAAAATAATTAAAAACCATACGGGGGGACAAAAAATAATATTCTTAAAGGTATCCAAGAAAAAAGAATTAAACCCCACACAATTTTTCATTTTGTAATCATGTAATGATTTCAAGTCCTGGTATAATAATTTAAAACTCATTTACAAAACCTCTTCATATCTTTTTATAATATTTTCATATTTAAAATTATCTTCATATCTTTTTCTTGCATTTTTCATAAACTTATTTAATAATTTTTTATTTTCAACCATTATTCTTATTTTTCTTTTAATTTCTTTTATATTTTCTCTTTCCACTAAAAATCCCTCATCTTTAGATACAGTTTCTTTGCAAGCCGTAATATTTGAAGATAGAATAGCACATCTTGTACTCATTGCTTCGATATATACAATCCCTTGACTTTCTCTTTTAGAAAGTAAAGAAAAGATTTTTGATTTATTTAATAAAGTTTGATATTCTTTTTTTGTATTATCCAGCCATCCCGTAAAAATTACATTCTTACTATTATCGGCTAATTTAGACAATTCATTTTTATAAGGCCCATCTCCGGCAATATATAATTTCCAATCTTTTAGATTAAGTTGATTAAAAGCAGTAATCAAAAATTGAAAACCTTTTCTTTCTAAAAGTCTGCCTGAAGACATGATTAGATTTTGTTTTTTAATAGATTTGTCTAAATAATCATTTGCACCATTAGGGATAATCCTAACATCATATTCTCCAATTTCCTTTTTTATTAAATCTCTCAAATATTTCGATGGAGAAGTTATCAACTTTGCTTCTTTGCAAACTCCTCTTAACATTGGTCCTGTAAAATAATGTAACAATTGAAATCTGTCTGTGTTGTAATGTGGTATATCACTTCCATGAGCAGTTATAATGTATGGAATCCCAAATTTTTTTTTAACCCATTTTGCTAAAATTCCCGTTGGGATAATAAAATGGCAATGACAAATATCATAATGGTTATCTTTCAAATGCTCTTTCAAAAACTTTTTTGCAGAATAAAGATAACTTAATTGCTCCCAAGGATGACAAATTTCTTTTTTGCTTCTAATGCATTTTACTCGATAAATTTTCATTCCATCTTTTTTTTCATATTCTGGTAAATCCTTGTAACCCATAGTCACAACCCCTACTTGATTTCCTTCTTTTACATAACCTTTTCCCAATTCGTAAGAAACTGGACTTGCCCCCCCACCCAATGGTGGAAATTCATAATTTAAAATTAATATTCTTTTTGTTTTATTTAGCATTTTGATTGTTTAGATATTCTTTATATTCTTCTTCATTCATTATTGAATAAGATCTTATTATTTTCATATCTTTTTTTGGATTGTGTTTTCTGATTGAAACTGAAAGTTGGTCTGTATCTGAATCTTTTGATTCTTCTCTTTGTCTTTTATCTACTAAAAGACGGATTATCTGGCAATCGTCCTTAATAAGATAATTTTCAGAATTACCTTTCTTTAATGCATCTAGAACTACTTTAGCAATATTATCAACATCTTGTGAGTCATATCTCTTTTTATTTACATGAATCACAATTGCGACATCAAGTTTTTCGTTTTCTATGTTTTTCCAACTTAAATCATTTATTTTTTCAAATTCTAAATGTGCTTTTATTTTAGAAATGGTTTCTTTTTTGCCGAAATAATAAGATTTTACTTCTAATAGTAATCCAAAATTTTTGGAATCTTCTAAGATCCAATAATCATCACTGCAATTTTTTTGTTTATTTTTCATTTCCGAATAATTTCCCTAATATGATATCTTTTTTCATTCGGAGAAGTCTTTAATTGAATTTTTATTAAAAGATCGATAATCATTCCAAAACTAAAAAACATAATACCCATAACCATCATAAAAAATCCTAAAATAAACCAACCATTTGCACTTAAATCTAAACCATTCATTAATTTTTCTTCAAACATCCAGAGTTCAATTAAAAAACCTGAAATAAAAGAAATTAATCCTAATAATCCAAAAATATGAAGTGGTCTTTGTGAATATTTTTGTATAAACCAAATATAAATTAAATCGATAAAACCTCTAATAGCTTTACTATAACCATATTTAGTTTTACCATATATTCTTGGTCTATGATTTACCACTATTTCACCAATTCTAAATCCCTTCCATTTTAAAATAGCTAAAATATAACGATGCATTTCACCTTGAATGTCTATAGCCTTAATTGCTTCCCTTTTGTATACTCGTAATGTGCAACCAGTGTCATGAACCTCGTCGTTAATGAGTATTTTTCTCAAAAATCTACCAATATGAGTAAGAATTTTAATACCACCTTTATCTTGTCTATCTTTTCTCCAACCACAAACAACATCCAAATTATCTTTTTTTAATTTCTCCAATAATTGAGGTATATCCTTTGGATCATTTTGTAAATCCCCGTCCATAGAAATAACGATTTTTCCCTGAGAGATTTTAAATCCTGCGTCTAAGGCAGTTGCTTGGCCATAATTTTTATTAAGATTCACAATTATAACATTTTTTAATTTTTGAAGTTCATTTAAACTATTATCAGAACTTCCATCATTAATATAGATAATTTCATAATTTTTAGAAATATTATCCATTACTAATTTTATTTCTTTATTCAATTGAATTATATTTTCTTCTTCATTATATATTGGTATAACAACAGAATATTCTATTCCTTTCATTTTTTTAAAAAAATATCTGCGAGTTATAAACCTTTTTAATTTTACTATTTAAGTCCAGTGAATTTATCCCAAAATTTCTAATTTTATCCACTTATCGCCAAATGAATTTTTCGTTATCCAAAATCCTTTTTTTTTATCCCGTTTTCGTCCAAAGGTTTTTAAATGAAAATTATCCTATTTAATGATGGAAAACAAGAAAACTAATTTGAAGACCAAATTAATAGCAAGTGTATTTACAGTTGCAGTTTTAATTTTATTAGTTTTTTCAGGTCCAGCTCAAGCATTAAATTTAGGATTAGCAGATTTTTTAAATTCAAACCCCCAAAAAGAAGAATTAATCTCTACAACTGCAACAATTGATATTCGGACAGATGAAAGAATTTCTTTTGATAATGCTGTTGGTATTTATCGAAATGATAAATTTATCTGTTCATTTAATGCAAATACCGGTGAAAATGTTTCAGCTTGTAATGGAATTCAGGTAAGCTTAATTTCAAATAATATCGGAGGTCATGGTTATGGATACGGATACGGCTATGGATATGGTTACGGGTATGGTTATAATAATGGATATACAAACAGCCAATTTACATATAATTTAACATTTGACACATCTTTATTCAATATTGGAGATAATACAGTACAATTAAAATACGATGCAGGAGACAATCATATTTTTTCTTCTAATGTTCAAATAGTTACAGTTCAAACATCTAGCAATCAAGAACACATAACAAACGAAAAAACAACAATTAATGAAAACACAACTGAAGTAATTATTGATGAAAATAGTGGTTCTGTTAAAGAAATCATAATCCCCTCAACAATTGATAAATATAGTGAAATAAAACTTGATATGCAATCTTTATTAAATTCCGGTGATGTCACAATCCCCGATGATTTCACACTCATAAGAGAAGGTGTAAATAATTATAGTGTTGTAATCTCTAAAGATACAGTTATTTCCGGCGGAAATTCTTGGGATGGAAAAATAATCCTTCCAACTGTTAAAATTAATTCAGATTATTCTATTTTAGACGGTTCTATAAATACAGTAATTGATTTAGGCGGAGAAACTGAATTAACCTTCTCAGAACCAGTTAAAGTTACTATTGGAGGCATGGCTGGGCAAAAAGCAGCATGGACAAGAGGAACAGGTTCTATGACTAAAATAACAACAGTATGCAACTCTTTAACTAATCCTACAAATATAAATTCTGTTTCTCCAAGAGAATGTTACATTGATGAAGGAAATGATTTAGTAATCTGGACATATCATTTTACAGAATTTGGAACTTATCAAGAAAATTCCCAAAATAATGATCAATCTTCTTCAAGTTCAGGATATAGCCCTATAAAAAAGATAAATGAATCTTCTTTGGTTAATGATAAACCTGAAGCAATAAAATTAGGGTATCCAAACACCGCAGAAGGCGATAAAATAGTTCAAAATGAAAATAAGGCAGATGAGAAAGGATTTGTTTCTGGAGTCACTGGTGCAGTTGTAGGAGCATTAACATCCGGTTCTGGAATAGTGGTAATAATCTTTATAATTGGTTTGATGGGAAGTTTTGTTGGTGTAAGATCTTTTAGAAAAAAAAGACTTTAAAAATCTTATTAAAAGGAGGTAAAAATGAAAAATTTAATTATCTTATCATTATTATGTTTTATTATAATTGGAAATCTAAATGCACTCACAAATGAGAATGCACAAGGAAGTGATTCAATGAATATTAAGGCAGATATTTTAAAATCCAGTGTCAGTATTAATGTTCCTGATAATATTACATTTGAACAAATAACAAAAGGATATCTTTCTGAACGAAAAGATTTAAACATTGAAAATACAGGGACAACAGATATAAATGTAATTCCTTTACTTGAAGAAAATTATACTGAAGGAATTTTTGATCATATCTCTTTCAAAAAAACATTATCTGCTAATCTTACAAGAATTGGAAATTTTGAATTCGAAATAAAAAAACCAACCACTATGGGAGGAATTAAAACAGAAGGAATTTACATGCATTTAGATTTGACAGGATTTGAAGGGGAAATACAAAACGATTTAATAGGGCATAACACAAATATAATCTTTTGGGCAATTCCTATTTAAAATGAAATCCTTTATTTTTTTATTATTTTTTATCTTTTTATGCAATTTTGTTTCTTCTATTGAATTAAGT
Organism: Candidatus Nanoarchaeia archaeon; assembly: GCA_035290465.1. Taxonomy (GTDB): domain Archaea; phylum Nanobdellota; class Nanobdellia; order Pacearchaeales; family GW2011-AR1; genus GW2011-AR13. Next base: position 25,458 of record DATDUI010000037.1, read on the forward strand.
ATTTCACCATCCCAGATAGATTTTAATGCAAAAACTAATCAGGAATCATGCAAAGAAATAACAATTTCCACAATAAAAAATAGCATCTTAATTGGATCTGACCGATGGGCAGAAAAAAATATTGTTCAAAGAAATTTTTTTTTACATAATCTTTCTTCAAAAGATTTAGATATAAAAATTAACTATCCAACCAATTTAAAAGCCGATGAAATAACAAACGCAAAAATTTGCATTGTCTCAAAAAATTCCGGGATTTATCACGGATTATTATTATATAAAACACAAAATAGTTCTGCAGGAGTTGGAATTTGGATGAACTTAAATATCACAGAATCAGAAAAATTTTCAATAATAAAATTAACAGGAAATGCAATTTCAATAGAAAATAATAAAACTTCTTTATTTATTCTGCCTATTTTTTTAATAATAATCTTGATATTTTTATTCGTAAAATTAAATAGAAAAACAATATCAATCAAAAAAAAGAAATATAAAAATTCCTCCTAAGAAAAAGCATCCCATAAAGATTTTGTTTTTGGAATTATCCCTCTATCTCTAAGCATTCTTTTTAATTTTTTTATTTTATAATTTTCTTTTTGAGATAATTGTTGTATAGCAAATTCTTTTTCATTTTGTTCAATCCAAAAATATTTTTTTGCGTGGTCAGATACTTCATTTATCATTTGATTGTCATCTACATAAGGAGTTCGAGAAAACTGAGTGGTCAAAATATCAAGAAACATCATCTCTAAAGGATTGCCATATTCTTCACACGCTTGTTTTTGAACTAAATAATCATCAACTAAAGTGTCTGAATTAAATGGTGGTTGATGATGTGTTCTTTCATGTAATGTCAAGATTTCAGTTGATTTTTGAAATAACGTATGATCAATTGTATAAAATTTAGTTGCAGGATCTAAAAATAAATATCTATAAACAATATGTTTGGTATTACGTGTGGTTGCTAATGCACGTCTAAAACCTTCGAAAGGAAATTCTGTATCAAAATGAATATCTGTAAAGTTATAATTTTTAGCAATATCTGTTATTTCTTTTTTAATATCCGGTTTTAATTTTAAATCCATAATTTTGATAAAAATTGTAAGGGTTTTAAATATTATGCAAAAAAATCTTCGATTATTTGAAATAATTTTCTATTTTTTCGTCAACTCTTTTAACTTTCTCTCTAAAATAGCTTTCTCAGATTGAATAATTCTTGCAACTTCATCATATCCATGAAGTCTTCTTGTAAGTTCATTTAAAATATCGTTTAATTCATGATTTGTCAATTGCAAATCTTCAGGATATAAAACATCAATATGTGCAGGCATATACTTAAACATCAACATTGTAATTAGCAAAACTTCTTCAACTTCAACTTCAAGTTCAGCAAAAGCAGTAAAAAGATTTTCTTGATTTTGCAAAGGATTCGGCTCACTAATTTTTTTATCCACAACCTTAACACCTTTCTCAGAATTAATTTTTTCAATTAAATTATTTAATGTTTCAATTAAATGTTCAGGCGGTCTTCCTAACACTTCAATAATCATCATAACCCTTATTTTTGGTATATTATCTGAACTCATTTTTCTTAATTCGGTATTTTTTTATTAAAAAAAGACAACATAAAAGTATACTAAAACCTATCAAACCATATACTGAATAATCGCTTTTCTTTAATTCCTTATTAACTTCATCTGTTTTTATATCTTTTGGGTTTAAATTGTTTAATTGAATAACTTCTAATTTTTCAATGGAATTATTTTCAGAGATATTTTTAAGTTCAATATCTTCACGAATTAATTTATAATAATCCTTTGATTCTTCAAAATTAATTTCAACACTCTCGATTTCAATGGATTTATTTTCTTCAACTTTTTCAGTTTCTTTAACAGATTCTTCTTTTTCTTGAACACATGCAAGTCCTTGATTCTTTATCTTTTGAAGAGTAATTTCCTTTATACCCTTAACATTAATTAAATCATCAAGCGTTTCATAGAACCTCATATCAATTATTGCTTGAGCTTTTACAGGTCCAATCTCAGAAATACTATCTAATTCTTCTAGAGTTGCAGAATTTATATCAATCTGTCCTTCATTACACAAAGAATAAATTTGAGGAATAAAAAAAATAACTAAAATCAAAATATATTTTTTCATTTATTAAAAAATTAAAACTTGTTTTTGAACTTTATTGATACTTTGGGATAAATTTATATAATAATTATTCTTTTTATTAAATAATGCTAGAAAATCTTATTTATTTTCAAATTTTGGGTAAACCATTAATTATGTATTTTGGAATCTTAACTTTATTATCCTTTTTATTTACCGCATCAATTGCAGTATTAAATCAAAAAGGAATACATTTGATACCCTTTGTATGGCATCCACGAATGGCAATAATCTCAATTACTTTAGCAATAATGCACGGAACATTTGGGATTTTAGCTTATTTTTAAAATAGAAATAAATTATTTCGTAAATCTTTCAGAAATTCTTAATCATCTTCAGGATTATATTTTTTTACAATTTCATAGGAATCAAACATTTTCAAAGGATAAGTTATAACTTTTTCATCTCTTACTCTCCCATCAAGAGTGCTAAATATATCTGTTTAATAAACTGCTATAAAGTAGCAGTAAATTAAACAAAAGAAAAGGTTTAAATAATAACTTTTCTCTTGTAAATTATGGGAAAACTAAAATCAGTATATTCTGCACTCTTGAACAGAGGAGAGAAGATAATGAAAAGGAAAGAGATAGTCAATCTAATAGAAGACTATAGAAAAATAGAGAAGATTAGCATAACTAATGCTCTATGGTATCTTTCAAGACAGGGGCATATCAAAAGAATATTTTTGGATTATTATTATATAAATTCAATAGAAGAAAGAGAACAAAAATTCTGCAAATATCTAGACAAAGAACTTTTATTTCTTGTTTTAAATAAAATCGATATTAAATGGTATTTGGGATTAACTTCTGCAAGTTATAGTGGCGGAGAAATATGGCAAACCCCTAATATGTTGGTTATCATAAATAATAAATTTAGTGGCAATAGAGCAATAATGGGTTTTAAAACAAAATTTATCAAGATAAAAGAAAGCCTAATATTTGCATTAGTTAAGGGAAAAACCGATAAGGGGATAGAATACTATTATTCAGATAAAGAAAAAACAGAGTTGGACGAAGTTTATTTATCTAAAAAAGGAAGAGTAGCAAAAGATAAAAAGACAAAGACTTATCTTAAAAGATATCCAAAATGGCTTCAAAAATTAACATAGAACAGTATATCGGCGAAATTAAAAGAAGGATGAATCTTAATATTGATGATGATATTATCAAAAAGGATTTATTGCTTACTTTAATTTTAGCTGAATTTGAAAAGTCTGACTTGGGCAAGGAACTTATTTTCAAGGGCGGAACTTTGCTCTCTAGAAACTATTTGAATTATCATCGTTTCTCAGAAGATTTAGATTTTGTTTTTAAGGACTCGACTTCTATAAGAGAATTAACAAGAAGTGCTAGAGAAAGAAAAGTTAAAACTTTTCTCGATGTTTTTGTTCCTAAGCTTAAAGAAGTTGCAGATATTTTGGGATTAAATTTTAGCACAAATAGGAGCGATACAAAATACTGCAAGATGTTGAGTGGAAGAACCGTTTATACTTTTAAGATTTATTATTCTGATACCAACTTCATAAAAGTAGAAATAAATTTTATTGAAAAGATAATTTATACCCCGGAGAAGGTTTCAATAAAAGCAATAACTGACTTTTTTGATTCAAAAACCATGTTGTATGAACTCGGATTATCTTATAAAAACTTCAATGTTCCAAGCTACTCACTGGAGGAGATAAAACTTGAAAAGTATAGGGCAGTTCTAACCAGAAAACATCTCCAAGAAAGAGATCTGTTTGATTTATTCTTGATAAAAGACTCCTTGAATGCAGATGTAAAACTTATTGTAGAAAAAATAAAGAATTCTTCACTTATAAAAAAAGACCTAACAAAATTGATTACAGATAAACTAGCTCTTCTTCAAAATAATAAGTTCTTTGAAAGCAAAGAAAAAGTAGAAAACCTTTCTATTGTTCAATACAACAAAAAAGAATTTAAAGATTTTAAAGAAAAGATAAACCCTAAGCTTATTGAAATCTGTAATAAGTTCTTGGGAAAATAATTTTTATTTTAAATAGCATCTTCCTTTACTCCGTTATTCGTTCTAATATGAGTACAAGAGTATTACAGGAAATTTTTTGTAGTTATCCGTTAAATTTCCTGTTTAGAAAATTCTAAAAATTTCTAAAAGAATTTTCTATAACGGAAGTGAAGCTCGCTTCCCCTCGTACCCTCCCTACGAATTCCAAGCTGGCGATTAACTCAGTGGAAGCACATAAAACCCCTAAAAGCAAATCTTAAATACTTTATTAATCTCTAAAAAATATGAATTTTAAAAAATTCCCTGATTGGATTCTCTCCGGAATAATTATTTTTCTGGTATTAATTGTATTGGGAATTATTCTATTCGTATTAACACTTGGAAAAATTAATATTTTATTTTGGTTAGTTATCCCCTCAGTAGCCTTTGAACAAATATTTGAAACTTTCTGTTATAAATTTTCAAATCGTACACTCGCAAATTTACTTTTTGCTTTCTTTTTCTGGTTTATAATTGGAGCAACTGAAGGTTGGATTAGTAGTAAATTAAAAAAATAATCAAATTAAAAATTTGAAGAATTCCCTTTTTTATTCTTTCTTAGGATTTGCATCCAAAAAATCAAATCCAGTCAAAACTCTTTCAACTAAATCGTTTTTATCATAAGTTGTTCTATAAATCTCTTTATAAGTTACATCAACTCCTTGATTATCTTGTAATTTTCTATATAATTCTTTATGTCTTTCATCAGAACCCTGACTTGTAAAAGTTCCATGTTGACATTTGAAAACTACTCCATATTTTTCAGGAACTTCACTTGAACTTATTTGTAACCCATTTCCTATGCCAATTCCAAAATCTCCATCATAATCCATACTAACTGAACCGAATCCTTCTTCTTCCTCCATTAGATTCATAGCTTTTAATTCAATATCAGTATCATGTCTTGACGGAGTATAAATTTTAGTAATAACTATCGCATCTTCATGTAAAACATTTGAAACTTCTGTTTTAATTTCTTTACAACCAGTTAATCCAATTGCTCCTACCAATATAATTGCTCCGAGTGTTTGTTTTATCGTCATAATTTAATGAAGAGATTAATGTTTATAAACTTTTTCATTTATTTACTCCTTTTAAGTTACGACATTTATTTAATTTTAAAACTTTCTGTTATTTGCTACTAAATTCAATAAAATTTCAATAATCTTATCAAACTCCCCCTTATTATTGATATAAAAATCTCTTGGAATTTCTTCTCCATAATAACCCATTCTATTCCTAAAAAAAGACATATGGGAAATTAAATCAGCTTCATTTTCCAATTCTGGATGCATCTTATAAAAATATGAGATCAAACATTGATGATTTTGCGATTTTAACCCATTTTTCAAAAGATAAGCAACTAAAAGTTCTTTAATAATCTCATAATAATCCTCCACCAAAAATGAAACATCCTCTCCTAAATTTCTCTTTAATTTTTCGTATCTCTTAATCGCCATTTTTTTTATAGAATCAATTCTCTCCAAATCCACCTCAACTTTTTTAACAAAATTTTTCTCACAAACATTCCAACTTATTAAATTTATCATTTTATCTTAAAACTTCCATAAATTTTAATTCCATTAACAACATTATTAAAGAGATTCTCTTGTAAATTATTAATATTAGATTCAACAAACAAATCAATTTTATGATTCAATTTTTTTTCAAACTTACCTAAATCCAACTCCTTTTTAACCAGACTTTCTATAAATAAATCAACATCACTCTCTTTATCTGACTCTCCTTTTCTAAAGCTACCGAACAAAATAATCAAAGATGGATTAAGCTCTTCAACCAAATAATCAATAAGACCTATTTTAGTGATTTCATCAATAAAATAATTTATTTTCTTTATATTAAAATAAATTGAAGCAATACTCTCATTATTTTTATCCAACAATTTTTCTTTTTTCAAATCATTTAACAAAACCTGAACACTTGAACGCGGAATTTTTGTTAAACTCGCAAGAGTTCTTACTGTGAATTTCTTTCCGGGATACTCAAAATAAACCCTTAAAATTTTATTAATATTTTCTTGTCTCATTTTATAGACTTAAGTCCAATATATTAGATTCACTCCCCCTTATATATATTTGCACAATTTATAATCTCTTCTCCCTATGAAGTTTCCACTAAGGTCAACAAAAAGAGTAAACTTTATATACAAAATTTTAATTTATATCCTATGGAATTTAAAAAATTATTTCCGGATATGAAAAAATGGCATTTATTCGTAAAAATAATTCCAATCTTAATTGCGATTCTTATATTAAAATTACTTTTTCATAACTATAATCTTGAAATTGTTACCCTAAATGCATTATTTACAAGTTTAATCGCTGCAACAACTTTTCTTATAGGATTTTTAATTTCAGGAGTTATTTCAGATTATAAAGAAAGCGAAAAAATCCCCGGAGAAATGGCTGTAAGTTTAGAAGTAATATATGACGAAGCATATATTTTAGATAAAAATAAAGGGAACAAATTAACCAAAGAATTTATTGTATACTATAAAGATTTTTTAAAATCCTTAAATGAATGGTTTTATCGAAAAGAAAGAACAAAAAATATGATTGAAAAATTACATAACATGAATGATTACTTTTCAGAATTTGAAAGTTTGATGCAAGCAGGTTTCCTTTTAAGAATGAAAAACGAACAAAATAATCTTCGAAGAATGATAATCCGGGTAGACAACATTCGGGATTTATCTTTTGTTCAGTCAGCGTATGCTATTGTAGAAACATTAGCTTTTTTCGTTGTATTTGGATTATTAATTATAAAAGTAGATCCATTCTACGAATCAGTATTTTTCACACTAGTAGTATCTTTCTTAGTAATATACATGATCTTTTTAATTAGAGATTTAGATAATCCTTTTGATTATTCAGAAAATGGTGAAAGCGGAACAGAAGTTTCATTAAAACCTATTCATGATTTAACCAATAGAATGATTGAAAATAAGAAATAACCATTATATAAAAACATATAAGATTTTATAAATTTAAATAACATTAAGTTTTTTATGTGTTCCAGCATAGTAATGCATTTTCCTAACCTTCAATTAAGTTATTCTTATAATGGATGTTTATATCGACGTGATTGGAAGACTAAAGAATCAATATGCTCTTCAGTTAAGATTAACCCTAATTATTTTATAGAATTTGCACAGGATAATAATAATTTATATGTTGCCACATGGGAAGAGATTTTAGCAATAGATGTTAAAAAAGATAATTCAATCTGGAATACAAAATTAAAACGTATAATGTTTAATAATCCTGATTTTCAATTAGTAAGCGATTCAAAAGGATTAAGAAAATTAATATTAGCTGAAAATCGAACAATGATTTTTATTAATCCAAAAAATGGTAAAGAAATTCATTTTTAGTCTTTATTAAATAAGTATATAAAATAATTCTAAGTAGAAAGATAATAATGATAATACCAATAATCATTTTAGCGATTGTATTTACACTTATCGCTGTAAGACAAATCGGCAATATAAAACTTCAAATTTGGCAGATAATGTTATTTGGAGCAATAGCTGTTTTAATAACCGGTCAAATAACTTTTCTTGACGCATTTAAATCTATTAATTTAGAAATAATGTTATTTTTATTTAGCATGTTCATAATTGGCACTGCACTTGAAGAAAGCGGTTATCTTTCACACCTATCATATAAAATATTTAAAAAAGCAAAAAATACAAATCAATTATTATTATTTATTTTATTTGGAATGGGATTAGGCTCTGCACTTTTAATGAACGACACATTAGCAATAATCGGAACACCAATGATTTTGCTTCTTGCTAAAAAACATGACATGAATCCTAAAGCTCTATTAATTGCATTAGCATTTGCAATAACAATAGGTAGTGTTCTAAGTCCAATTGGAAACCCCCAAAATTTTTTAATTGCAACACAAGGAAATATTGACAGCCCTTTTGTAACTTTTTTAAAATATCTATTTTTACCGACAATTATAAATTTATTTTTTGCTTTTTTATTAATAAAACTTTTTTATAAAGAACAATTTAATAAAAGTTCATTAAATCATTCTTCGGAAACAATCAAGGATTCTAACCTCGCATATTTATCAAAAATTTCCCTAGGTTTATTATTAATATTAATATTAATTAAAATAATCGTAGCATTTCTAAATATACCGATAGATTTTAAATTAGTATATATAACCCTCATATCTGCATTACCCATTTTAATCTTTAGCCAAAAAAGAATTTTGATAATAAAAAAAGTAGATTGGCATACATTAATCTTTTTTGCTTCAATGTTTGTTTTAATGGAATGTGTTTGGAATACCGGATTTTTCCAGTTAATAATCGCGAATTTAAATATCAATATCCTCTCTATACCGATGATTTTAGCAGTAAGCGTATTATTAAGCCAATTAATCTCAAATGTTCCGTTAGTAGCACTATATTTACCCATTCTTTCAAATGCCGGTGCAACAACAACAGAAATGATGGCATTAGCTGCAGGAAGTACCATCGCGGGTAATTTATTGATTCTTGGTGCAGCAAGTAATATTATAATCATCCAAAACGCAGAAAAAAAATCCGGAGAAACAATAACTTTCTTGGAATTTGCAAAAATAGGTATTCCAATGACAATAATAAATATCTTAATTTATTGGTTCTTTTTTATAATTTAAAATAAAAATTTCGCTTTTTATATAAGAGAAATATTTAAAATATCGAAAAATGTATCTTTATAATGGTAATTTTAAATACTTTAATAACATTTCTTTATGTATGTACAGGAATAATCTCAATTATAGCATATTTTCCAACAATAAGAGATTTAAACAAGAAAATCGCAAGTGCTAATATAAGTTCATATTTTCTTTGGACATTAACAACAGGAGTTTCATTTTTATATGCTTTAGTAATAATTTCAGACCTTTTGTTAATAATTATTACCGGTTTAAGTTTTGTATGTTGCATGACAATATTAACCTTAGTATTTAAATTAAAATAAAACATATAAGATTTTATAAATAGTAAAATCATATCAATTATATGATGAGGGTAATTGAAAAAAAATTTATTAATAAAATAAATTTTTTTCAGTTTATTTAAAATGCCAAATCAAATTGATTATTTGAATTCTTTTAATCAAGGTTTAATAAATTATAACAATTCATTCCAAGAATTAATAAAACCATTAACTGCTAAATTTATTTTAGAGCAATTAAACAATCCAACTTATCTTTCTCCTTCTGATTTTATCAAATTAAATAGCTTAACATATGATTTATTAGCTCAAAGTTTTAATGGATCTTTAAGAGATTCTCTGCAATATGTTAATCAATCTGTAGAGATTATGAATTTTGAGGGAATGGATGAATTTTTGAAAAAAGAGAGTACATTAATTGATTTAATTATTAAAACACTTCCCAAAAAAATTCAAGGGATTGAAAAAGATTTCGGATTTCATTTTGATAATGGAAAATATAATCATTCTTATGAAACAAATTGTTTTGATTTTTATCAGGTTTTACCTAATAAAGAAGGAATAGAAACAAAAGGAAAACCTTTATTGATTAGCCCTCCTTATGTTTTAGGTCCTGATATTTTAGCATTTTTACCTAATGAAGGAAAAAGTTTTGTGCATGAATTTGCAAATAATGGAATCCCAACTTATATTCGAATTATTAAACCAATTTTAAAAACACCTTCTGTTCAAACAATGTCCCTCGAAGATGAATGTAGAGAAACAAAAGAATTCTGTAATCGATTATTAAAAACTCATAATCAACAGGTAACTTTAGCAGGTTATTGCCAAAGTGGATTTACAGCAATGTTAAGCTGTCTTTCCGGAAAACTTGAAAAAGAAGTTGATGCATTAATTACATTTGTCTCGCCAATGGATGGAACTAAAAGTACTGGGATAAATAAATATTTAATTGGTCTTCCAGATTCGTTTAAAAGTTTAAAATATGCAACAAGAATTTTACCGAATGGAAATACAATAATTGACGGGAGTGCAGTAAGTGCATTGTATCGATTAAAAAGTATGGCAACTGAATCACCCATTTCAACATTTTTAAGAGATGTTCAAATGATTAGAAAAACCGGTGAAATTTCAAATACAATGATTGGATTAAATAGATGGTTAGCTTCATACAAAGAAATTGATTTACCTAAAAAAATAATTGAAACCGCAGATATCTCTTATGCTGTACCAATAACATCACAAGGAGATTTACCGATAAAATTATTCAATAAAAAATTAAATTTTAAAGATATTGATAAATATCTTAAATATTGTCAATTAAATATTTCAACATTAGATAATTTGGTTGAACCAGAATGTGCTAGAATTCCAAAAGAATTTTCTAAAATAGTTGAAGTTATTGAACATAAAACCGGTCATGTTGGAATTGCACTTAGCCCACAAAAATTTCTTGGACCTGCAATAGAATTTCATAAAAATTTATCTAAATAGAATTTGAATAATAAAAATTTATTCAATAAATATAAAAAAAGAAAAATAAAAAAAAGAAATTTTAGTTTTTAACTATATACCGTTGTACTTTCTGGATAAAATCTTACTTGTACTAGTTTTGTACCTTGGTTATAATAATCCCATCCATATACTACCAAATCAGCAATATCAAAAACCCATGCATCATCGAAGTATTGGCAGTTGAATTCTAAATAATAATTCAAGTCTTCTGTATTAAAGACTCCATCATTATTGAAATCAATACCTGCAAGGTCATCCATTGTAATTTCACCATCGTTATTGGTATCATACAAATCATCACATGCATAACCTGTCCAATAAAACATATCGGTTATAGGTTGTGCTTGATTTTTGCCTCTTACAGGTGCAATTCTTGTAAGCTTTGTTTCATCCAAAGTAAATGCACCATTTGCTGTAACAACTCCTAATTCCATTAATGATTCAGCACTGCAATCAATAAAACTACCAAAGCCATCAATTGGAGCTGTTTCATTATCGTTACAGGCATCAACTATTTTCGGATAAAACACAACACTTCGTTCTTCACCAGTTTTTTGATTGCCCGGTTTTCCAAGGACTCTTGCATAAACTTGGTATTTTCCACTAGGTAACTGTATCTTTGCAGGGTCACTTTCACCCATTGCACAAGGATCAATTACAGATAATTCTGAAAGAGAAGATTTTCTATTCATAATATATTGAATTTCAGAATATCCATATTCTTTCACAAAAATTGAACTTCCATCAGAACTTGGATTACATGCAAAAGAATCACTCTTTCCATGTATATTCAAATTAAAATGTGGTCCACTTGGAAATCCATTACTCCAACTTTGAACTGCTTCAGATTTTTCAGCGTTAGTAAAATCCATAGAGTACAAGCCGGCAATAATAAGTACCAATACCGCAAGTAAAAAACTACTTAACAAAACGTGTTTTTTATTTACCATATTCACCTCAAATTTAATTAAAAATAATAATCTTTTGTTGCTTATAAATATTTTTATAATACGAATATATTCGTATAGATTAATCATTCATTCTTTGATTTTAAATTAATCTCCTCAATTTCTAGCAAACTATTAACAATAGCTCTTTTAACTTCAGGATGTTTTACTTCCAATCCATCAATAAAATCAGTGATTTTATCTGTCTTAATTTTTTTATCTTTAAATTTTAATCCTTTAATTTTTGCATAAAGTAAAATTTCTTTATCGGTAAATAAATAAAGAGGCTTAATAATTTTTCCAATCTTTGGAGAAGATTCATTTAATTTTGAACTATTTCCGTTAATAATTGTCTTAATAATTGCGTGAGATTCAACATCGACATTAAAAGAAATAGCAACTTTAGTTGAGTCCTTGAAAGGTAACTTAACAACCTTTATCATTCCCCTGTTTGTAAAAATCTTTAAAATATCTTCTAATACAACATCTTTAACATCATTAGATTTTTTATATGCAATAGTATCATTTGGTTTAATTAAATCAAACTTTCGATTAATATAAAGAACTTTTTTGTCAAAATATTTAATAAAACAAATTTTGCAAAGCTTTCGTTTGTTTGTAAATTCATATACCGGGTTTAGTTCACATTGTTTGCACATTTTTTATTTAGTTTTTTTTGATTTTTTAGTTTTTGTATTATTTACTTCTTCTTTAATCATTTTGGTTATTTCTTCTTTAGTCATATTTTCTACTTTAGGAATCTCCGAATCTTCTTTTTTTAAACTTGTTGAATCAATCTCCTGAATTTTTGAAAAAAAGTTGGTTAATTTAAATCCAATATTAATAAATTTTAATCCAATTCCTAAAATTAAAACACTAAGACCTATAATAAACATAATTAAAAAAACATTATATGACCTAATAAAAAATATTGGTAAAAAATTCATAATTGATTCCGGAGAAATAAGAGATAATAATGAATTAATTTTCATAAAAGGCAAAGAAGAAAATATAATCAATCCTCCTAAAATAATCATAAAATTTGATTTTTGTTCAGTTAATAAAAAACTCAGGATGATTAAACCAATTGTAATCATTAAAATAAGATAAAATTTACTCTTCCAATAATCTTTAGCTTTTTCTGAAACTAAAACAAAAGGTTTATCTGCTAATTTAACACATTCCCAAAAATTACAATCATATTCTTCATAATACATTTGCGTAACTAAATTTGCAATTCCATATTTAATCACTTCTTCAGGACCTAACAAGATATTTTCACATGGTATCACGAATGTATAACCCTCTTGAGCAAAAACATACTCTGAATTATTTTGGCAATAAGTTGTCATTAAATAAAAATCTTTATTAACACTTTCAAATAAACCTAATTCATTATTTGCTAAATCTTCAACTAATGTAATCATTTGCGGTTTAACTGTTTCATATTCAAGTGACCATGATAAAGTCAAAAAAATATTTCCAATAAATAATGATAAAAATAATAAAATGCTTACACCAATTAATAAAATACTACGTATAAAACCCATAAATCTTTAATGTTTTGTGGATTTATAAAAGTTAAGGAGAATGAAACTTTCA
>DATDUI010000038.1:0-19489 GCA_035290465.1 Candidatus Nanoarchaeia archaeon
TTAAATGAGTGGGATAAATTGAGTACACAAACTTTAGAAAACTTTGAATCTAAGATATGAAAAAAGGAGAGATATTTAATGTTAACTTAATTGGAAGGGGGCATGAACAAAAAGGTTTTAGACCAGCAATTGTTTATTCTAATGTTATTGCAGGAATTGTGGCAATAATTCCTTTAACTAGTATTGAAAAAGCATTAAAGTATGACGGTTCTTTAAGAATTATAAAATCCAATACTAATGGATTAAATATTGATTCTGTTGCTTTGATTTTCCAAATAAGAACAATTGATACAAGATTTCTAGAGAATAAAATTGGCGAATTAGATGAAAAAAATTTGCGTTTAATAGATAATAAATTAAGAGAATTTTTAAATTTAAAATGATAAATAAAAAAAGAGGTTTGTTAATTCTTTGTATGATTCTTTTACTTGGGGGTTTAGTTTCTGCTATTCCTCAAACTTTTAGCGTGCACGGTAAATTGGAAAATAATGCAGGTAGTCCGCTTGAGGGGACTTATAATATGAGTTTTAATATTTATAATGCTTATACAGGGGGAAGTTCTATTTGGAATCTGTCAAACCAAAATGTTGATACTGATTCAAATGGTATTTATAATGTGGTTTTGACAAGTGTTAATTTGGATTTTGGTTCGCAATATTATTTGGGGGTTACTGTGGGAAATGATTCTGAAATGAGTCCGAGGATTAATTTGTCTAGTTCTCCTTATGCATTTGAAGCACAAAACGTTAGTGTGTCTGGGGTGAGGTTTAATTCTAATGTTGATTTTGGGACTAATTATAATTTTACTTTTGACGGCGGAACTTTGTTTGTTGATGGGAGTAAAGGGTATGTGGGTATTGGGACGATTACACCTAATGCAACATTGCATATTGTAAAACCTGGAGTATCAGGGGATAATGTAACTATAATTCATTCAGGTGGTGGAGCTAATGATTTAATGTTGATAGGAAATAGTGGTTATCCTTATGCTGTATTCTCTGAAGCTAATACAAATGACCCCGGTAACTTACAATTAAAATATGTGGGGGTCACAACAATTAGCTTACTTGCCAATGGAAATACTTATTTTAATAACGGCAACGTCGGAATCGGCACAACAACACCTCAACAAAAGCTTCACGTAAACGGAAGTATTCTTGCTAATGGAACAATTAACGCAACTACAGATGTATGTATTCAGGGAGGGGCTTGTTTATCATCGGCTGGAACAGGTTCTGGAACTATCTCTGGAAGTGGAACAAGTAATTATGTGCCGTTATGGAATGGTACTAGTTCAATTAATAAGTCAAACATTTATCAAGGGGCAAGTGGAAATATTGGTATTGGAACTGTAAATCCAATCTCTAGATTAGAGATTAATTCTGCTGCAAATGGTGGTCCTGCTGGACTGAATATTAATTTTGCTACAAGAACAAATACAGAAGATTCAACTTCTGCGATAAATGTAACTGGAACATTAGCTAAAGGAACTGTGTTTAAAGTTGAAGCTGGAGGAAATGTCGGAATCGGCACGAGCAGTCCCCAACAAAAATTAGATGTTGTTGGAAATATTAATTCTACTGGTTTTATTAATGCAACAACGGATGTGTGTATTCAAGGAGGGGCGTGTTTAAGTTCAGTTAGTGCGAGTGCAGGGGGTTGGACTAAAACAGGAACGCAAGTTGCTTTAACAACTGCAACAGATAATGTGAGTATTGGTTCAACGGATTTTTTTGTGGATAATAGTAAGGGTTATGTGGGTATTGGGACTACTGCACCAAAGAAAGAATTAGATATTGTAGGAAATATTAAAGTCAGTGGTTATGTTTATTCTAATGGCTGTCCTAATGACATGGCTTATGTTAGTAGTGCAGGGGGATTTTGTATTGACAAATGGGAAGCATCAAGACCCGATGCTACTGATTCAAGCATGGGAAGTGATACCAGTATGGCAATTTCACAAGCAGGAGTGATTCCTTGGGTTTCAATTTCACAAATTGATTCCAGAACAGCCTGCAATAATGCCGGAAAAAGATTGTGCAGTGATGAAGAGTGGCTGGCAGCAGCAAATATTCAAGGGCAAGTTTATTATCTACCTACTAATCTTGCAGTAAGTCCCTATTATTGTGTAACTGACTCATCAACTTATTGTTTAGGTCATAGTTATAGTGCCGGAGATGCTTGCAATACTGGAAATAAAACAGGATGTGTCTCCAAAGAAGGAGTTTATGATATGGTTGGAAATGTTTGGGAATGGACTAATGAAACTGTTGATGTAATTGATTCAGGAAGTGCGGAATGGAAATATGCAAATTCAAGTAATGGGTGGCAAAGTTCAACCAGTGGGTTGTGGAATAAATATGGAAATGATGGAGTTTATTTTCCTGTAACTACCCCTGGTCGTGCTGTGTTGCGGGGTGGTGCTTGGGATCGTGGGGCTCTTGCAGGTCCGTTTTGTGCAAGTTTGGGTATTGCCCCCACGGCTGCGGGCAACAGTTTCGGCTTTCGCTGTTGCAGTGGTTAGACCTACCGCGAAGGTCTAATGAATCTGGATCCTTGTAATCTGGAATCTGGATATAATTATGGCACCGTAGGTGCCGTTTTTGTAGGATTAAAAATTCGGGTATAAAAAATAGATAAAATCAAAAAATGATAGAAGATATGAAAATTTTTCACAAAACATATGAATTTATTAAATGGCTTCATACTTTGCTGAATAAATTTCCAAAATCAGAAAAATATACCATGGCTCAAAAAATAGAAAATACTTCATTAAATTTTTTAGAGAATATTATTCAGTCAAATAATGATTTTTATAAAAAAGTGTCGTTGCAAAAAGCTATTGTAGAATTGGATAAATTAAGAATTTATTTTAGGCTTTCTAATGATTTGCAATTTATTAGTTTTTCACAGTATGAATATGGTTCTAAGTTAATAGATGAAATAGGTAGAATGCTCGGGGGTTGGTACAAGAAATATAATAATATTCCTTAATTGGAAAATGGGTTGGATTGTAATTAGCGGTCGTGCTGTGTTGCGGGGTGGTAATTGGAATAATGGGGCTCTTGCAGGTCCGTTTTGTGCAAATTTGAATAATGCCCCCACGAATACGAACAACAATATCGGCTTTCGCTGTTGCAATAGACCTAAAAGTCAGACTTATTATCTTTAAGGAGATATTAAGCAGTACATTAGGCCTACATCAGTCCAAATCCAGACCGAAAGGTCAAATATTTAAATAAAACCCGACGGTTGGTAAATTTAAGTGAAATTAAAATTGAACACTGTTGGGTTTATTTTATTTTAAGTTTAAAATAATCCCTTATAGGATTCAAAAAGAAAATAAAAAGAATTTTATAAAGTCTGAAAATAGAAATTCTTTAACTTTCTTTATGAAGACAAACTGCATCAGATTCATCAAAAAGAAAATAAAAAGAATTTTATAAAGTCTGAAAATAGAAATTCTTTAACTTTCTTTATGAAGACAAACTGCATAAGATTCATCAAAAAGAAAATAAAAAGAATTTTATAAAGTTTGAAAATAGAAATTCTTTAACTTTCTTTATGAAGACAAACTGCATAAGATTCATCAAAAAGAAAATAAAAAGAATTTTATAAAGTTTGAAAATAGAAATTCTTTAACTTTCTTTATGAAGACAAACTGCATCAGATTCATCAAAAAGAAAATAAAGTGAAAACATCTAAAAATTTATTCGAAAAAGTTTATAGTTATGAACATTGTTACCTTAAAGGTTGGTGAACAAATAAAATAGGAAGAAATTTAAATAAAGAAAACAAAGTATTAATATGAAAAAGAGGTTAATTGGTTGTAATAAACTAGAACAAATAAATTTAAATAAGGTATCAATTTAATAGGAATATGCAAGAAAATATAATTATTTTTGATGAAAGTTCTAAAAAATCTTTACTAAGGATAATGAATAAATCTGTGGATAGTCAGGGATTCATAGTTGAAAAAGAAAATCCTTCAGAAAGAGTCTTAACAAAAGATGGCGAAGAAATAAAATTAGAAGAGTTCGCAGGAGTAAGAAAGGGCTCGGAAGTTTTCATCAAAAACGATATGAATTCCATCTTAGAACTTGCAGAATCATTTTAAATAAAATGACATTAAAAGAGGTTATCAAAAAGATAATTTCTATTTTTCTTCCATCATCTGAGATAAAAAATAATGGTGATTATTCTTTATCTTTTTTATCAAATAATAAACTCGTAGAAGTAAAAAATATTACAAATAATTTTTATCAAGTTAATATAGACCCCTCAAAGATTAATGAAGAACAAGAAAAGGAATTAATAAAAGTTTATCCTGAAATAAGAGAGAATAATGGGCTATTATTAGAAAATAAAAGATATGGAATATTTAAGGAACATAGAGAAGAATGCATAAACACTCCAATCTTAAAATTTTTTAAAGGAAAATTAAAAAATGAAGATTATGAAGCATTAAGAATTTCAGTTTATATTAAAAAGAAATTTTCAGAAAATGAAGAGATAAAACCTTATTTAGATGACCTGCATATTAAATATGGGAAGAGAGGAAATAATATAAATAATCTTTACGGGGAGGGTTATTTTGATAGTTTCATAAAACTTTATTACTTATCATTAGAAGAAGAAGGAAGATTAAATGAATTTGATAAGTTTTTTGATAAGTTTGTAATGGAACAACCAATAACTTATTTTGTTAATCAAAATAAATCTCAAGAGAAAATGAATGAAGAATTATTGTTAAAGATTGAAAAAAATAAAAATTATGGAATAAAACGAATAAATATTCACGGAATTGGAAAGCTTAATGCAAATAAAATAAATGACTTCTCTGAAATTATAAAAATAAGGGAAGATGTAAAAATTCAATCTTTAATGATTGAAGAGACAAGAGCATATTTAATTTTGGAAATTATTTAATTTACTCATCTGTATCAACTCCAACCATTTATTCTCACTCTTTAAAGTTAAATTAGGAATAGCCAACTCATAAGGGCAACAATTTATACTTTGGTGTTTTCTTATGAAATTATAAAATATTGAGTAGCCTTTCATTATTGAATCTGCACTCTCAACACATCCATGAAAACTTCTAAAAGTTTTAGTCCGTTCTTTTATTAGGTTGTGCATTCTCTCAACAAATAAATTAAATCCGTCGCATTTTGAAGCACAAACAACATTATGATTCATATTATGCTTATGATTTTTATTATTATATCCTCAAGTTTTCTTAATTACTTTATTGTAAGCCTTCCATCCATCTATTGTAATTGTGGTTACATATCCTTCGGTTTTGGATTTAACTTTGTTCATAATTTCCAGAAGATTCTTTATGAGGGCATTCTTGTATAAGTTCTGATAACTGCCCAACGACTTTTGGGCGTGTTCTTTGAGAATTTTGATTAGCAAGATTAATTATTTGTGTTGTATCTTTTGGGAAAGTTTTGGCTTCTCCAGAAATCTCTTTTATTAGCTCAGCATTTTTTATTTTAAACATAATTTTTTTAATTAAACATAATTTTTTTAATAAAGTGAAAACATATAAAAATTTATTCGAAAAAGTTTATAGTTATGAAAATCTTTATAATGCTTATTTAAAAGCAAAAAGAGGAAAGGGAAACATAAAAGAAGTTCTTGAATTTACTTATAATTTGGAAAGTGAATTGCTTAATTTGCAATATGAATTAAAAAATCAGGTTTATAAAACAGGGAATTACAGGCATTTTATTATTTTTGAACCAAAAGAAAGAAAAATTTCAGCATTGCCTTTTAGGGATAGAGTTGTTCATCATGCTGTTTATTTTGTAATGGAGCCAATATTTGAAAAGAAATTTATTTATGATTCTTATGCTTGTAGAAAAAGGAAAGGAACTCATGCTGGCGTAAAGAAACTTCAAAAATTTATTAGAAAAATCAAGGATAATTCTTATGCTTTAAAGTGCGATATATCAAAATATTTTTTAAGTGTAGACCATGAAGTTTTGAAAAAAATAATAAGAAAGAAAATTGCCGATAAAAATTTTTTATGCCTTTTAAATAATATAATTGATAGTTCAGAAAAAGGAATCCCTATTGGCAATTTAACCTCGCAATTATTTGCAAATATTTATTTGAATGAATTGGATGAGTTTGTGAAATATGAATTAAAAATAAAATATTATCTTAGATACATGGATGATTTTGTGCTTTTGCATGAGTCAAAGCAATATCTTCATAGTTTAAGGGAGAAAATAAAGTTATTTTTATCCTCGATTAAGTTAGAATTTCATCCAAAAAAAGTAAGTATCTTTCCAATTAGGCTCGGAATTGATTTTTTAGGTTATAAGATTTTTAAGAATCATAAATCTGTTAGAAAAAGCACTGTTAAGAGATTTATCAAAAATGCAAAAACAAAAATTAAGATATATAATTCTAAGATTATTTATTTTGATAAATTAATGGAGTCTTTTAATTCTTGGGAGGCATATATGAATTATGGAAATAGTTATAAATTAAAAAATTCTTTATATTTAAGGGAGTTTAACAAAGTAATGTGAAAAAGTAAGTTTTTTTAAATAAAAAAATCTTAATAAATATAAAAGAGGAAAAATGAATAAAAAAGAGTTGTTGCATTTAATAAAAAAAGGGGAAGGGCAATATATTGAGTTTAAAGATAATTTTAATAAGGAGGCTATAGAAACTTTGATTGCTTTTGCAAATAGCAGTGGGGGAAGAATATTTTTAGGCGTTAATGATAAGGGAGAACTTAAAGGAATAAATATAAAAAAAGAAACAATTAAAAATTGGCTAAATGAGATTAAAACTAAAACAGAACCTTTTTTACTTCCGGATTTTGAATTGGTTGAGGTTAATAAAAAACAGATAGTAATTTTAGAGATTAAGGAATTTCCTCTTAAGCCAGTTTCATTTAAAGAAAGGGTTTTTGTTCGAAAGGGAAATTCAAATCAAAAATGTTCTTTATCTGAAATTTCAGAGATTTATTTGAAAACAAAAAGGAGTAGCTGGGATTTTTATTTAAATGAAGAATATTCTTTAGATGATTTAAATACAGAAAAAATTTTGAAGGTAATTAATTTAATTGAGAAGAATTTAGATAAGAAACTTGGGAATGTTGAGGAATTTTTAATTAAGTATGATTTGATTTCTAAGGATAAAACTCCTACTAATGCAGCTGTTTTGTTGTTCTCTAAAAAACTTTTAAGAGAAACAGATATTCAAATAGGTTTGTTTCAGGATGAGATTACAATTAAAAAAAATAAAATAATCAGAAATGATTTAATTAGCGAGGTTGAGGAGGTTATGGATTTTGTTAAAGCTTATATTTTAAAAGAATTTATTATTACTGGAAGCCCGTATCGTGAAGAAAGATGGCAGTATCCGCTTGATGCAATTAGGGAGTTAGTTATTAATGCAATTATTCATAGGGATTATCGAGGGGTTCATTCCCAATTTAAGATCTTTCCCGGAAAATTGGAATTTTGGAATAGTGGAAAAATTCCTTATGATCTGAGTATTGAGGATATCATGGAAGGGAAGAAAAAAAGTGAACCAAGAAATAAACTTGTTGCAGAGGTTTTTAGGGATGCTGGTTTAATTGAAAGATATGGAAGCGGGGTTAAGCGTGTAAGGGAAAAGTTAAAGGAGTATGGCTTAGTTGATTTGAAAATTAGCGAAATTCAATCCGGATTTAATATTGAGGTTTTTGCTGAAAAATTAAATGGCACATTAAATGGCACATTAAATGGCACATTAAATGATTTGTTGAAAGAAATTGAAAAAAAATCCGGAATTCAGGCTAATGAATTAGCAATTAGTTTGAATCGACCTCTTGATACTATTAAGAAACAAATTAAGAAATTGGTGGATAAAAATTTAATTCAGAGGAAAGGAAGCAAAAAAACCGGGGGATATTTTGCGGAAAAGATAAATTCTTTAAATAATAGAGTAGAAGGAGTTTTAAAAGATGAATAGAAAATTATTAGTTTTGTTTTTTGCAATGTTTTTGTTAGAGGGGGTTTTTGGTTTAGTTGGTGCTATAAATTATACTGCTTCCTCTTCTTCTGAGGTTTATACGGGATTTAGTTGGGATAATTATAAGAATTATTCTATTTCATGGAATGAATATTTGGGTAATTTGTTTTATACATCAGGCTACGTCGGTATCGGCACAACAACCCCCCAACAAAAATTAGATGTTGTTGGAAATATTAATTCTACTGGTTTTATTAATGCAACTACAGATGTATGTATTCAGGGAGGGGCTTGTTTATCTACTGTTAGTGCGAGTGCGGGGGGGTGGACTAAAACAGGAACACAGGTTGCTTTAACTACTGCGACAGATAATGTGAGTATTGGTTCTACGGATTTTTTTGTGGATAATAGTAAGGGCTACGTCGGTATTGGGACTACGGGACCGAATGCAACATTAGAAGTATATGCAGGTGCAGATACTACACAAATTCTATGGGGAGAAGTCATAAGAAATGCGGGAAATAATGCCGTAACCGGTTATGGTTCAGGATTAAAATTAAAAATAAGTGGGGACAGTGTTGATGAAATACACAAATGGGCAGGGGTGGTTGCTGTGGCTGGAACCGTTTATGCCAACAGAGTGGATATGGCATTTTATAGTTCAAATAATGCTGTGGCTCCAACTGAATTGATGAGAATTAGAGGAGATGGCAACGTCGGAATCGGCACAACAGCACCTACGAAAAAGTTTGAAGTTAATGGTACTGCTGGGGCATTTAATGTTAATCCAGATAATGCAGGCGGTCCTTTACTTAATACTACTTCTGGAAATGTTACAATTACTTCTGCAGGTGGAAGTGTTATTATAAGATTGGGTTAATTATTTAAATTTGAATTGATTAAAGGCTTTATGAAAAAAGAAAGATTTTTATTGTATGATTTAGATAAAGAGAAAGTTAGTGTTGAAGTTTTTTTTAAAGATGAAAATATATGGTTGACTCAAAAGGCAATGTCAGATTTATTTAATGTTGGAATACCTGCAATAAACAAACATCTAAGCAATATCTTTGAAACAGGAGAATTAATCAAAAATTCAGTTATTTCCAAAATGGAAATAACTGCAAATGATGGTAAGAAATATTTAACAAATTTTTATAATCTTGATGCAATTATTTCTGTGGGGTACAGAGTGAATTCTCAAAAAGCAACTAAATTTAGAATTTGGGCGACAAAAAAATTAAAAGAATACATCTTGAAAGGGTTTGTTTTGAATGATGAACGACTAAAAAATGGAGAACATTTTGGAAAATCTTATTTTGATGAATTAATTGAAAGAATTAGGGACATTAGAACAAGTGAAAGAAATTTTTATCAAAAAATTACAGATATTTATTCAACCAGTGTAGATTATGATATAAATTCTCCTGAAACAATTTCTTTCTTTTCAGCAGTTCAAAATAAAATGCATTTTGGGATTCATGGGAAAACTGCTGCAGAAATTATTTATGAAAGAGTTGATTCTAATAAAGAAAATTTAGGAATTACTTGTATTAACCCAGATAAAATAAAACGCAAAGATATTTTTATTGCTAAAAATTATTTAAACCAAAAAGAGCTTAAAGAATTAAATTTAATTACAGATATGTATTTATCTTTTGCAGAATTACAAGCCAAAAATAAAAAATATATGTCCATGAAAGATTGGATAAAAAAACTGGATGATTTTCTAAGGCTAAATGAGAAGGATATTCTGAAAAATAAAGGAAATATTTCTAGCTCTTTGGCTAAACAAAAAGCTAGTGAAGAGTATGAGAAATTTAATTTTAGAAGGCTAAAAGAATATGAATCTGACTTTGACATTGAAACAAAAAAATTATTAAAAGATTACTCCTACGAAAAAGTTTGAAGTTATAGAGAATTGATTTTCTAAAAATCAATTCTCTAAGAAGACATTTGAACCAACGGAAATTGAGGAAAGCTATTTATTCAAATGTCTCTAATGGTACTGCCGGAGCATTTAATGTTGATCCAAATAATGCTGGAGGTCCTTTACTTAATACTACTTCTGGAAATGTTACAATTACTTCTGCTTACTCGCAACTTCGCACGAAACTATTTTTATGGATTAGGGTTTCTACCACGAAGTTGCTCGGTGGAAGTGTGATTATTAGGTTAGGTTAAGAGTTAAAATGAAAAAAGAAAATACAAAAAGAAAAAGTATTATAATCCCTAAAAGATTAAATATTTAAATGAAAAAAACAAATAATTATATGGCAAAAAAAGTAGGTATTTTAATTGGAGTTTTAATCTTTTTATTAATTTGTTCTATTGGTTATATTGCGTCTGAAAAATATTCAGAATGGAAGATTGCAAAAGATGTTTCATTATATCAGCAAGGTGCAACTTATGGATACCAACAGGCAATAATTGGTGTTGCCCAAGAAGCTTCTAAATGCCAGCAAGTTCCATTAGTTATTGGCAATCAAACAATGAATATTATTTGGGTTGATTGCTTGCAACAACAAACACAAGAGCAATAATCAGACACATAATTTTTATTTGAGTTATTAAGATAATTATTTAAATTAAAATTAATTTAATATTTTATGAAAACAAATAAACAAATTGAATTAATTAAAAAAAAAATAATGCCCATACTCAAGAAGAACAAAGTAGTAAGAGCAGGAATTTTTGGGTCTTATGCACGGGGTGAACAAAAAAAAAATAGCGATGTTGATATTTTAGTTGAAATAAAAAAAAGAATAAGTTTATTTGATTTTGCTGGAATAAAAATTGAATTAGAAGAAAAATTAGGGAAAAAAGTTGATTTAGTTGAATATAAAATTATAAAACCAAGAATTAGAGAAAATATTCTTAATAGTGAAGTGAGGATTATATGAAAAGAGATATGCTCTTATTTGTAGAAGATATTTTTGAAAGTATAATTAATATTGAAAATTTTTCTAAAAAAATTTCTGAGGAAAAATTTATGGGGGATGAGCTAAGAAAAAGTGCAATAATCAGACAAATTGAAATTATTGGAGAAGCTGTTAAAAATATTCCTGAATCATTCAGAAAAAAATATCCAAATATTGAATGGAAAAAAATTGCAGGAACAAGGGATATAATTATTCATGCATATTTTGGGGTTGATTATGAAAAAGTTTGGGAAGTTGTTAAAAAAGATATCCCTAAACTAAAAAAAGAAATTCAAGAGATAATAAAGAAAGAAAAATCTCTATAAAAAGTAAAAAGATTAAATATTTAAATGAAAAAAACAGATAATTATATGGCAAAAAAAATAGGCATTTTAATTGGAGTTTTAGTATTTTTATTAATCTGTTCTATTGGTTATATTGCTTCTGAAAAATATTCAGAATGGAAGATTGCAAAAGATGTTTCGTTATACCAACAAGGTGCGACTTATGGATACCAACAAGCAATAATTGGTGTTGCTCAGGAAGCTTCTAAATGCCAACAAGTTCCATTAGTTATTGGCAACCAAACAATGAATATTATTTGGGTTGATTGCTTGCAACAACAAGCACAAGAGCAATAATCAAACACATAATTTTTATTTAGCTATTAAGATAATTATTTAAATTAAAATTAATTTAATATTTTATGAAAACCAGTATTAAATCAATTAAGCAGAAGATAATTCCAATCTTAAAGAAAAATAAAGTTATCAAAGCAGGCATATTTGGGTCTTACGCACGGGGTGAACAAAAAAAAAATAGTGACATTGATATTCTTGTAAAGATAAGTAAACCAATGGGTTTTTCTTTTATGACTTTACAATTTGAACTTGAGAAAGAATTAAATCAAAAAGTTGATTTAATTACTTACAAATCTCTTCATCCACTTATCAAAAAGATAATTTTAAATGAGGAAATCAGGATATTATGAATAAAGACCCTTTGATATTTATCAAGCATATTTTAGAAAATATTGACATTATTGAAGAATTTTCAAAAAATAGTTCTAAACAGGAAATTTTTAAGGATAAACAAAAACAATATGCAATAATAAGAGCCATTGAAATAATCGGAGAAGCTGCAAAAAATCTCCCAAATTCTTTTACAAAAAAATATTCAGAGGTCAATTGGAAAGAGATAATTGGAACAAGAGACAAATTAATTCATCAATATTTCGGAATTGATTTAGATATTATCTGGTCAATAATAAAAAGAGATATACCTAAACTAAAAAAAGAAATTCAAGGAATAATAAAGAAAGAAAAGTCATAAATTTAGTTAATTTTCTCTTCTGTAAATATAATTAAAAGAGATTAAACCAAAAAGGTAATACAGAAATTTTTCCCCCTAATTTTTCCAATCTAAAATTTCTAATTCCCTTTTTGGACTCCCGCACAGCAAAGCTGTGTGAAATTAAACCAAAAAGGTAATAAAGAAATTTTTTTCCTAATTTTTCCAATCTAAAATTTCTAATTCCCTTTTTGGACTCCAGCACAGCAAAGCTGTGTGAAATTAAATCAAAAAGGTAATAAAGAAGTTTTTTTCCTAATTTTTCCAATCTAAAATTTCTAATTCCCTTTTTGGACTCCAGCACAGCAAAGCTGTGTGAAATTAAATCAAAAAGGTAATAAAGAAATTTTTTTCCTAATTTTTCCAAACTGAAATTTCTAATTCCCTTTTTGGACCCCCGCACAGCAAAGCTGTGTGAAATTAAACCAAAAAGGTAATAAACAAGTTTTTATTCATTATTTTATGAAAAAAAGAGAAGGGTTTTTGTTAATTGCATTTATATTAATCATATGCGGTTCATTAATCTCCTCTGAAATTAACAGCACAAATTATAAGGTTGTTACTCCAACAATTTCGAACGGTGGAGATAACATTTCGTCATCAAATTATATTGTTAATGCAATGGTAGGAATTATTTCTGGTATTACTGATTCTGCAAGTTATAAGAATATTGTGGGATTTTATTTAGGAGGGGATTCATCAGCTCCAACAATTACAATTAATACCCCTTTAAATACTTCTTATAAATCAATTATTGTATTTAACGTGACTGCTACAGATATAAGTGGAGTTGACACTTGTATTTATTCTTTAGATGGATCAACCAATAAATCAATGACAAACTTAACTTCAAGTCAATGGACTGCAACAAATTCATCAATGACCGAAGGAATTCATACAGTAATTTTCTACTGTAATGATACAGAGGGAATTATCGGGGATAAAAATGTAACATTCACCGTTGATATAACTCTTCCAAGTGTAACTATAAACACTCCTTTAAATATAACTTATGCTAATACTACGATTATATTTAATGTTACAGCTACAGATATAAACATAGTTAATGCTTGTGTTTATTCTTTAGATAATACTGCAAATAAATCTATGACGAATATTACCGCAAGTGAATGGAATGCAACAAATTCATCAATGACACAAGTTACACATAATGTAAAATTTTATTGTAATGATACTGCAGGAAATATTAATGGAAGTGAAAGTGTGACTTTCTTAGTTGATACTAGTATTCCACAAATTGAATTTGTCCCTCCAACACCGAATAATTTAGATTTATTCAATGAAAATTATACATATGTTAATGTTTCAACAAGTGATGCAAATAATCATTCAGCATTTGTTGACTGGAACAACAGTTTGGTTGGATGGTGGAGAATGGATGCATATAATTCTACAGGAATTTATGATAATTCAAGTTATGGAAACTTTGCAGTTTTTGATGGTGTAAGTGCTTCAAATATTACAACCGGAATTCGAGGGAAAGGAATAGAATTTGATGGAAGTAATGATTATGTATCAATTAATCCAACAGATAATTTAATTTTAAATCAAGGAGGAACAATTTCTTCGTGGATAAAAATTGCTAAACTAGGAAGCAGTTATAGCAATACTATATTTATGAAAGGTGATAGTGCAGGTTGGGCAGATTTACATATTGAATTATTTGAATTAACTGGAACAGACCAAATTTGCTTAAGCCTTTCAAATGGTTCAAGTTATTTGGGAGCTTCATGTCCAAAAAGTAGTACTTTATTAGAAAATACCTGGTATCATATTGCTGCAAGCTGGAACTCTACAACTAAATGTGTTTTTACAAATGGTTTACAAAGTGAATGTGTACAATCAACTATTATGCCAGAAAATACATTAACAAACACAGTTATTCAATTAGGAATGACTTATAATTCAAATTATCCATTTAATGGTTCAATTGATGATGTAATGATTTTCAACAGAGCTTTAAGTACACAAGAAATTCAAGCACTATATAATGCAGGAAGTTATAGGTTATATAATAATTTCACAAATCTAACAGATGGAGATTATACTTTCAAAGCTTATGCATATGATGAAGCTGGAAATATGAATTTTACTGAAACAAGAACAATCACCGTTGATACAATCGCCCCAAATGTTACAATTAATTTACCGCAAAATACAACATATATTAGTGCCACAACAATTTTTAATGCGACAGCAACAGATACAAATGGAGTCAGTGCGTGTGTTTATTCTTTAGATAATGCTTTGAATAAATCTATGATTAATACTTTTGGAAATGAATGGAATGCAACAAATTTGTCTATGACTGAAGGGATTCATATTGTAAAATTCTATTGCAATGATACAGCCGGAAATATTAATGGAAGTGAAAGTAGAATTTTTACTGTGAATTTACCTCCGACAATGGTAACAGTCAAAATTAATTCAACAACAAATACTTCAACAGAAAACATAAAAGGTTATTGCAATGCAACAGATGGCGATGGAGATGATTTAGCATACCAATATCAATGGTACAACGGCTCAACAGTTTATTTTAATGGAACTTTGTTTAAGGAAGGAACTATTTCTGCAGGATTGTTTCATGCTTGTGGTATTCGAGCAAATGACTCAAGAGTTTTATGTTGGGGAAGAGGAGATTGGGGAAATTTAGGTGATGGAGAAATAACAAATAATCTAAATCCAAATGTTACTACAGATATATCTCCTTATGCTAGTGTAAGTGCAGGACGGGCATATACTTGTGGCATTAGAGCTAATGATTCAAGAGTTCTTTGCTGGGGATATTGCGACTTGGGTTCATGTGGAGATGGAAACACTTCTGCACATAATGTCTTAAACCCAAATGTCACCACTGACATTTCAGCATATACAAATATAGATGCAGAACAATATCATACTTGCGGAATTAGAGCTAATGATTCTAGAGTTTTATGTTGGGGAAGAGGAGATTGGGGAAATTTAGGAGATGGGCAAACCACAAATAATCCTAATCCAAATATTACAACCGATTCATCTGCTTATTCAAGTATTAGTGCAGGGACTTATCATACTTGTGGAATTCGAACAAATGACTCAAGAGTCTTATGCTGGGGATATGGAAATGATGGAGAATTGGGAGATGGAAGTACTTCTGCACATAATGTAGGTAATCCAAATGTAACAACAGATACTTTATATTATAAAAGTATAAGTGCAGGGTCTCAATATACCTGCGGAATTCGAGCTAATGATTCAAGGGTATTATGTTGGGGATTAGGAAGTACCGGACAACTTGGAGATGGAAGTACTGGGTCTCATACTATTGGAAATCCAAATATAACAACTGATACTTCAGGATATAAAAAAGTTACAGCTCATTATACTCATACTTGCGGAATTAGAGCAAATGATTCTAGAGTACTTTGCTGGGGAGATTCGGTAAATGGAGCATTAGGAGATGGACAAACTACTACTGATAAAGGGAATCCAATATTAACAACAGATGCAAGTGCATATATTGAAATTGTATCCGGTCAATATTATACTTGTGGAATTAGAGCAAATGATTCTAGAGTTTTATGTTGGGGATATGGTGAATCAGGAGAACGTGGAGATGGGCAAATAACTGCAGATCAACCAAATCCAAAGGTTACTACAGACACATCTCCTTACGGTAGAGGTTTTTCTTCAGGCAATGAAACTTTAGTTTCTATTTTAGGAAATGCTTTTTTAAACATTGGAGAAACTTGGAGTTTTGGTTGCAGAGCGTATGACTTTACAGGTTATTCATCGTGGATGAATAGTTCGGGAATTACAGTCTTATCATCAAATGACGTTCCAAACGACCCTTCTCCAAATTTAGTTTCCGTAGATGGAACAAATAAAACATTATCAAACTTAAATTGTTCTGCAATAATTAGCGATCCTGATGGAGATACCTTAGATGTTAGTGTAAGATGGTACAAAAATGGCGGATTAAATCAAACTATTGATTATAATAATTCTTATGCAGATGGAACAACATTTTCTGCAATATTAGATGATGGCAATACAACTAAATTAGAAAATTGGACTTGCCAAATTAGATTGTATGACGGAGCACTTTATAGTGATTGGGGGGTATCAAGTAACTTAACAATTTTAAACACTTTACCAACAGTTAATTTAGTCTCCCCAAATAATTATAACACAACTACTAACAGAACTCCACAATTTAGCTGGAGTGGTCAGGATGATGATTCAGACAGTTTAACTTATGATTTAAACTTAACTTGTTATAGCACTTTAGGAGGAGGATGTATACAGTATGATAGGTATATCTCTGGAATTAGTGCGACAAGTTATATTATAACACAATATTTAGAAGCACTTTCAGATAATGATTATTATTATAATTGGTCTGTTAAAGCAAGCGATGATTCAGGTGTTACATACGGAAATTATGCTTTACCAAAAAGAAGGATTGATATTAATGCTGAATTAATAATTACTTTGATAAATGATACAGTTAGTTTTGGAACCTTGCAATTCCAAGGAACTGCTAATACTTCTACTAATAGCCCATGGCCATTCTTACTGCAAAACGATGGAAACTGTATGTTAAATATTAGCACTAATGCAACAAATTTATGGAATAGCATCGTAAACCCAAATAATTATTATCAATTCAAAGTAGATAATCAAACCGGTGAGAAGGGCAGTTTTAATTCTCAATTAAGTAATATTAGCTGGAGTCAAATGCCTGCAACAACAGGAATGATGATTGTACAATTAAATTGGAGTGATACAAATGATACAGCTGAAGTTGATATCTTAGTTGAAGTTCCTACTGATGAAGGATCAGGAGATAGAAGTTCAAATATTGTATTCACTGCTGAACTGGGAGAATAAACTTATAAACTATTAGAGGGTTAAGAAGGGAGGAAAAGTTTATAATATCTATTAGTATTAAAAAAGTACGATGAAATACCAAAAAAGTATGATGAAATTAATGGAAAGAATTATCCTCAGTAAAAAGGGAAAAAATATAGAATTTCTTATCGGAGAAGCTAAAACCGGCAGAAATTCCTCTTTTGAGGCTTTAAATTTTCTTGAGAAAATTGGACTTATAAAAATTGAAAATTTGGGAAATCAAAAAATCGTGAGCTTAGTGAAAGATAATTATTCCTTGCAATTTAAATATTATTTAGATTCAGTTGAATTTAAATCGTTAGACCCTTTTAAAAAACTTATTATTCATCTGTTTGTTTCTTCTTTATTTGATAATAAAAAGATTAATTCTGCATTACTTTTTGGAAGTGCTTTGAAAAATAAAAATTTTAATGATATTGATTTTTTACTCTTAGGAGATAAATTAAGCTTAGAGGATATTAAATCTTTGGAAGAGATAAAAAAAAGAATTGAAAGATTTTTTGGAGTTATTATAAACATACATAAGGATTCCTTTAATTTTGATAATTTATTTAATGGGATGGTCATTTATCAATCATCTTATGTTTTGGAATATAATAAATCTCAAAAACAATATTTTGAGTTTTTAGATTCTGCATTTGAGGCAATAGTCGGGAAGGACAAGAATTTGCTCTATAATTCTTTAATAAATTTAGCATATGTTTATTGTTTTTCAAAAGAATTCTTCCCTAAAACTAAAGTAGATGCATTGGAGTTTTTGAATCAAAAATATAAAATTAAAAATTTAGTTGAATTAAAAAAAACAGGAATTGAAATTGGAAAAGAAATATTTAGATGAATTTAAAATTGCTGAAGAATTTTTGCAGATATCAAAAAATAGCCTTGATTTAAGTTTAAGGACAAGTGCAAATAGATTATATTTTGCATTTGAAAAAGCAGTTATTTCTTATCTTTTATTTAATCAAAAAAAAGTTCCAAAAAATCATCAAAAGATTTGGGAATTATGTGCAGAAGTTTTAGGAGAAAATTATTATAATCATTTAAGAAATTTGTATGATTTAAGAATGCAGGCAGATTATGGAAATGTTAGTATTTTCTTAGAATTTAATAAAAAAATAGTTGAAAAAAATATCTTTTTATCAGAAAAATTAATTCAAGAAATAAAAGAGAGGCTCGGAAATACCAAAAAAGTTTTTATTTTTTAAATAAATTTATGGAAAATGAAAAATAAAACAAAAAACATATTGATATTTGAAGGGATTTTTATAATTGGAATTCTTATTTATTTATTTTTTTCAACAGCACCTAAACAGGTTTATCCATTAAGTGGTATGACTATTTCGGATCCGGATTTTAAATTTGAAATTGAAAATGCGAAAAAGGTAATTTTATCTACAAATGAAAATCTTTCTAACCCAATAATCTTATCTGAAAATACTGAAATTACTTTACCCCCAGGTGTATATTATTGGAAAGTTCAGGATGATTTAAGAGAAAGTGAAATTAAAAATTTTACCATTGAAAGCAATGTTGCTTTGAATTTAAGAGAAAAAAATGAAAATTATGAATTAGAAAATAAAGGAAATGTTGATTTAAATGTTAGTAAAAAAACAGGAAGTTTATTTACAAGCGATATTGTAATTAATGTTGGGGGAAGCCAAGAAGTTGAAAAAGATAATTCTACATATGAAGGGAGGCAGAGATGAAAATAAAATATAACAAATGTTTAAATACTAAAAGGAGGATAGGGTTATACTAGAAGTACAATGAATGAAGATAAATTAATTCTTTTTAATAATAAAAAAATAAGAAGTGTATGGTTTGCAGAAAGATGGTGGTTTGTTGTTGAAGATATTATTTTCGCTTTAGCTGATTCTAAAGATCCTAAGCAATATATCCAAAAATTAAAACAAAGAGATGAGGTTTTGGCTGAAGGATGGGTACAAATTGTACATACCCTTTTAGTTCAAACAGAAGGGGGAAAGCAACAAATGAATTGTGCTGACAAAGAAGGAATTTTCAGAATTATTCAATCTATTCCCTCTAAAAAAGCAGAGCCTTTCAAAAGATGGCTTGCAAAAGTTGGAAGTGAAAGAATTGATGAAATAGAAAATCCAGAACTTGCTCAGGATAGAGCAAAAAAATATTATGAAAAGAAAGGTTATCCTAAAGATTGGATAGAGAAACGAATGAGAGGAATTGCAGTAAGACAAGATTTAACCGCAGAATGGAAAAATCGAGGAATTGATGAAAATCGGGAATATGCAATACTAACAAATGAAATTTCACAAGCAACTTTTGGAATTCCAATTAAAGAACATAAG
>DATDUI010000039.1:0-35194 GCA_035290465.1 Candidatus Nanoarchaeia archaeon
TCCATTCACCAAGAACCATCCCAAAACCAACGTTGCTAAATGCTCCGGAAATAGCATTTATCCCTGTTCGAATTTCATCATCAAAAGCAGGGTCATCTTCAAAAATTTCAAATGAACCATTTAAAATTCCAGTATTATTAAGCACTAACTTAACAGTTTCACCAATATGAGCTTCAGTTATTCTTAATCCATTAAAATCTAAAAAATAAGCTTCTGGTTGAAGGATGCAAACATTTGAACAACCATCACCATTAACTAAATTATTATCATCACATTCTTCCGGAGATTCTTTTATACCATTACCACAATCAGCACAAATCTTAGTCCCAGAACAATTGCCACTGCAACCATCTGAACATATTTGCCCTGTACAAGTATTCACTGCACAAGAACAATTTGGAATACATTTTGTTCCAGAACAAGTTCCACCACAACCATCTGAACATGTAGATCCTATTGGAGTATTAACTGCACAAACACAGCTTGGAACACATTTAGTTCCCGCACAAGTTCCTCCACAACCATCTGAACATGTAGATCCTATCGGAGTATTAACAGCACAAGCACAACTTGGAACACAAGCAACACAAATGAAAGAACAACCATATGCAGAAATATCTTTTGTTAAATTTGGACTGAATACATTATGTGTTGCAAGATTTCCATCCCCTAATCTTCCATCAACCCCTTGCCCCCAACATAATACTCTTGAATCATTTGCACGAATTCCACAAGTATGACGCCAATCAAATCCAGAACTTATACTTGTATATGCTGAAGTATCTGCTGTTAAAGTTGGATACTTTTTGAAAATGTCTAAATTAGTTGTTCCTCCATTACCCAATTGTCCATAAATTCCACCCCCCCAACATAATACCCTTGAATCACTTGCTCGAATTCCACATGTATGAGTCCATCCTGCATTTACTTGTAAATAAGCAAAAGTATCAGTAGTTAAATATGGTGAAGTTCTATCAATATACATTTGCCCATCTCCAAGTTTTCCAAATTCTGAATCTCCCCAACATAATACTCTTGAATCACTCGCTCTAATTCCACAGGTATGATATCCCCCAGCACTTATACTTGAATAAGCAGAAGAATCTGTAGTTAAAATTGGGATTAAAGAATTTCCTGTTCCACCATTACCTAGTTGTCCTAAAGTTCCATTACCCCAACATAATACTCTTGAATCACTTGCACGAATCCCGCAAGTATGATAACTTCCAACACTTATACTTTTATAGGGTGATGAATCTATAGTTAAAGTTGGAATTAGATAATTTCCTGTTCCCCCATTACCGAGTTGTCCAAAGGTTCCATTACCCCAACATAATACTCTTGAATCACTTGCACGAATTCCACATGCATGTCCTTCCGCCACACTTACACTTGTATAAGCAGAAATATCTGTTGTTAAAGTTGGTTTCGATTTTATCCCTGTTCCACCGTTACCTAACCTTCCATCTCCCCCGTATCCCCAACATAATACTCTTGAATCAGTTGCACGAATCCCACAAGTATAAGCATAACCAGCACTTACAGTTAAATATGCTGAAGTATCAGCGATAGGATATGGTTCAGCCCTATTTGGACTAATCTGCCCATTTCCAAGTATTCCATTTCCAGAATTTCCCCAACATAGAACTCTTGAATCATTGGATCTAATCCCGCAAGTATGCCCTCCACCCACAGAAATTGATCCATCTTTAAAATAAGCACAAGATGGATTAATCGTACATACATCAGCACTAATAAATAAAATATTAATTAATAATAAACTAAAAATAATAAACACACATCTTTTCATAATATCTAATTAATATTTAGACTTATAAAACTTTTTCTAATTTTTATATTTAATATTCTTATAATCTTGATAATGTCTTAAGTTTAAAATTACAAACAAAATAAAAATAATAATCAAAAAAATCAACAAAAAATAAAATACTTTTTTATTTAAATCAAAAGCCAAAAAATCTTCTTCAGTTTTTTCTTCAATTTCTTTTTCAGAGTCTAAAGTTTCAGATTTATTTTCATCAATAACAATATAAATTTTAGGATTAATTTCTTCAAAAATTGTTTTAATTGTAATATTAGCTTTATTGTTTTTTATACCCTCAAATTTAATATACAAATCATAATATTCATTTGAAGTAACATTTAATTTTTTACTTTCACCAATTCCCAACAATAAACTTATTGGTTCACTTTCTATAGTAATATTAACTTTATTATTTTTAAGAGAATTTAAAGTCAAAGTATGACTGCTTTTTTCTAAGCCAGTAATAGTAAATTTAACTTGTTCTTTTTCTTTTAATTCATTAGAATAACCAATAAGTAGATCATTAGAAGTTGGAGCATAAATACTTGCAGAAGGACTTCCCCCTCCTCCACCCCCTCCGGAACTTACAACAACTACCGGAGCAGTAACAGTAAAACTTCTTTGAGAAGTATAATTAATATTTCCAGCTTTATCAGAACAATTAATATTCCAGTTATAACTTCCAGGAACAAAAGAATTTGTAAAACTTTGTGTTTCCGAGGTATTAACAATTGAAATATTTGTTAAACTAATTATATCATTAACAATTAAACTGCAATTAGACAAATTAATATTCTCGCTAACATTATAACTAAAAGTTATTGATTGAGAACTTGATGTATAACTTGCAGAATTTTCAGGACTAATTAAAGTAATATTCGGTGAAGTAATATCATAAGTCAAAGTATAATTCTCGTCAGCCAAATCAGAATTAGATTGATTATTAATACTCAAACAATTCCATGAATAATTTCCTTCTTCAGTAAAATTATAACTAAAGATTGTTGAATTAATCTCTCCGGAAAGATTACTGGTGGAATTATAAATTAAATTAGAAGTAGAATTCCATAAATAAAAAGTTAAATTTGTTAATTCGGCTCCTTGCATTGTTTGACCTGAACAATTAAAAGTTAAATTTTGATTTGTATATTTATTATTTTCCGGAGAATTTAAAGTGGTGCTTAAATTTCCAATGGTTAAAGTATAATTATTATTTGCATATGCAAAATTACCTTTTGAATCATTACCCAAGCAATTCCAATAATAAATCCCAGAAGATAAACCTGTAACATTGAAAGAACTTTGGTTAGATAAACCGGAAATATTAGAAATTGTTTGATTAATTAAATTCCCGGTAGAATTCCATAAATAAAAAATTAAATTTGAAAGCAAAAATTCATCAGTAACATTGCAAACAAAAGTTTGATTTAAATTTATACTAATTAAAGAATTACTTGGAGAGATTAAAGTTACATTTGGTGCAACATTATCTAGAGAATAAATCGCTGAATAAATATCAACAATTGAAAAATTATATCCGCTTCCGGAAGTATCATCTAATAAATGTCCGGTATTATTAATTACTGCTTTAATTTCATTATTCGTTTTTGTTTGATTTGTTAATCTTAAAAATTGTTTAAATAATGCAAAAACACCAGCAACATGTGGGGTAGACATTGAAGTCCCGCTTAAAGATTCAAATCCACCGTTTGCTTTAGTAGAATTAATATTTATGCCAGGAGCAAACAATTCAAATAATGGACCTCTTTGATAACTAATAGCACTATTTGCATCGTTAACTGTTCCAACAGCAACTGCACTTTCTACACACGCAGGAGCAGAAGGACCAATTGTAACAGTTATTCCAGTACAACCTCCGCCATTACCATTTCCCGCAGCAACAATCACACTGATATTATTACTAGTTGCATTATCAATATATGAAGCACTAGGGTCACTATTGCAATAAGCAGTATGATTTGTACAATCACCTAAACTCATACTAATTACTGAGATATTGTAAGCATTTTTATTCGCAATACACCAATCAATTCCACGATTAAGGTCTGTAGATGTTCCAGACCCTTGATAATTTAAAACTTTCACACCAATTAAATTTGCACCAACTGCAACACCATTAATATAAGTACTCGCACCTGCAATTCCAGCTACATGAGTACCATGCCCATGATCATCTAAAACACTGCAATTTTCTACACAGGCTTTTTCAAAACAATCAATAACACAAGTAAGATTTTTTCCATTTAATGCAGGATGAGTAAAATCTACACCAGTATCAAGGATGCAAATTGTTTCATTTATCCCCGTAATATTAACTCCGGAAATCTGAACATTCCAGGCATTAGTTGCATTAACATAAGGAACTGAAGTTTGCAAAAAAGCATGAAGGGGTTTATCAAACCAAATATAATCTACATCATTATTTTTCTCTAATAATTCCAAATCATGAATAGAAAGAGATAAAGAAATTTCATTATTAAAAACATGATTTATATTCTCTTCTCCAATTTCATTAATAATTTCAGATTTAATTTTATTCTTCTCTAATAATTTCTCTTCATCGCTCTTTTCTGATTGAACAAAAAAACCTTTATTTTCTAAAGGTTCTTTAAGTTTTACAATAACATTAACTTTTTCTATGCCATCATTAAAATCATCTAAAACTTTTTTATCAATTTTAGTTTCATAAGATTCTGAATGAATAATAATGAATCCAAAAATTGAAATTAAACAAAAAATTACAAAATATTTTTTCATTTTTCACCCCAATTAACAATACACTTTCCTTTCACGCATCCGCAACTTCCTTGCCCGCAATCCATTGTATCAGGCTGACAGTTCATTGTACAAAAAATATCAGAACAATTTGGCTTTAAACTTTTAGAAACACAACTTGATGCATGACAACAACTATTTGCAACGCAATCTAAATCACTAGAACATTCAACTAAAGTGTCATTTATTTTTTCATTTAAAAAATAAAATAAAATCCCAGATAAACTAATAATTAAAATTAATATTATCAAACCCTTTTTTTTCATATAAAAGATTATAATTTACAAAATAAAAAGGTTTCTAATAATTCTTTTAAAAATTAAATCTCAATTCCAGGTCTTGCAATTATACCTTTCTCAAAAACATGCTTAATCATTTTAATCTCTTGAGCATAATCGACAACATCTAAAACTTCATGAGGGCATTTTAACCCGGTCATTACAAATTCCAAATTTTTTCGTTTAGTTTTAACTACCTTAATAATATCTTCATAATTAAATGCAGGATTGTTATTTCCAAACAAAGGAACATTTAACATTTCATCACAAAATAATAAATTAACATCACAAGAGATATTTAAAACAAAATCTAAACAAGACAAAGAATGATTTCTTTGCTTATCAGTTAATCCTTTTTCAATAAATGCCCAATCAAACTCACCGGGACTATAATAAATTACAGAAGAATTTTGTTTTAATTCAGGGATTTCGTTGCTTTTTTCTCCTTTCATAAATTGCACAATACCAACTTTTAGCCCATAACCTAATGCCCGATGAACTAACCCAATCCCAGAAGTAGTTTTACCTTTTCCATTGCCATAAATTGCATGAACATAACCATAAATATCATTATTTATCATCAAATTTCAAAAGGTTTCTTATTTAAAAAAATATATGAGTTACAGATTTCCAAAAGCATTTTTAAACCCCAAAATCTAAATATACATGTAAAAAGATGGAAATTTGCACAGTAGGTGGTTTTGAAGAAGTCGGAAAAAATATGACTGCAGTTAAAATCAAAGATGATGTTTTTTTATTTGATTGTGGATTTTATTTACCTGGAGTTATAGAACTTCAGGAAGAATCAAATATAGATTATACCACAGCAGCACTGCGAAGGGTCAAAGGTATTCCAGATGATAGAGTTTTAGATAATATTAAATGGAGAAAACAAGTTAAAGCTATTTTTATATCTCATGCACATTTAGACCATGTAGCAGGATTCCCATTTGTAGCAGACAGATACCCAAATGCAGTAATTTATGGAACACCATTTACAATACAAGTTTTAAATTCATTAGTTAAAGATTCACATTCATCAATCCCAAACAAAAGAAAAATTGTTGAAATAAATTCAATAAATAATATCCATAATGTTACAAAAAATATTAAAGTTGAATTTATCCATACAACACATTCAACCATTGATTCAACATTTGTGGCATTGCATACACCGGAAGGAATTTTCTTTTATGCACTGGATTTTAAATTTGATGACACCCCGACTTTCGGACCACCGCCAAATTATAAAAGATTAGAAGAAATTGGAAAACAAGGAGTAAAATTAGCAATAATCAATACACTTTATTCATATAAAAAACAATCAAATGGAAGTGAAAGAGATGTAGATAAGATGCTTGATAAAGTATTATCAGTAGCACACGACAAACAAGCAGCAGTTTTTGTAACAACCTTTTCATCGCATATTGAAAGATTAAATAATATTATTAAACATGCACAAAAGACACATCGTGAAATAATTGTTTTTGGAAGAAGTATGGCGAAATACATTAATTGTGCAATGAATGTTGGAAAATGCCCATTTTATAACAAGATTAAAATAATAAAATATAGAGGACAAATTAACTCAATGTTCAAAAAAATTGATAATGATAGAGGAAAATATTTAGTTATTTGCACAGGACACCAAGGAGAAAAAAATTCAATATTAGATAGAATTGCAAACGGAGCAACACCATTTAGATTTAAACAAGGAGACCACTTAATTTTTTCTTCTTCAGTAATTCCTGTGGAAGTAAATCAGGAATCAAGACGAAAATTAGATGCAAAATTAATCAAAATGGGAGTAGAATTGCAAAAAGATATACATGTTTCAGGACATGGAAGCAGAGATAGCAAAATAAAATTAATCAAATTAATTAAACCAAAACATATAATTCCTTCACATGGAAATCGACAACAAGAAGAAGACTTAATATGCATTACAAAAGAATTAGGATATAAACTAAATGAAACATCACATCTGGCATTAAATGGACAAATATTTAAATTTTAAATGGTAAAACAAGACATTTTAGGAGGATTATTCTCAGCAGTTTCACGTGGAATTGATTTAAAAAATGCCATGCAAAGCCTGTATAATGCAGGTTATGAAAAAGAAGAAATTGAAGAAGCAGCAAAAATAATACAAAAGGGTCAATTTACACAAGACCCAATAACACAAAAAATAATTCCAATATTTGAAAAACTTGTAGAAGAAAAAAAAGAAGAACCAAAAAAAGAACCAATACAAGATATAATCCCAATAGTTGAAAAACAAAAAACACAGATAAAAAGTAATAAACCAACAACAAAAAAAGTTTCAGATTATGATCATACTTTTGAAAATAATGATAGAAAAATAATCGCAGTATTAATTGTAATATTAATATTTTTAATTGGAGTTTTATTAGCTACAATTATATTCAAACCTGAAATAATTAGTTTTATTAATGAATTCTTAAACAAAAATGCCTGAAATTTATACACCTGAAGAAGATTCATACCTTCTTTCAAAAGTTTTAAAAGAAAATATTCCAAGATTAATCAATAAAGAAAAATCATTAAAAATTTTAGAAATTGGATCCGGTTCAGGAATACAAATTCAAACATTATTAAATTTAGGAATTGAAAAAGAAAAAATTTTTTCTGCAGACATTAATCATGAGGCAGTAATACATTGCCAAAAATTAGGATTTAATTGTATAGAATCAAATCTTTTTGAAAAGATTAATGATAAATATGATATAATAATATTTAACCCCCCTTATTTACCGGAAGACAAAAAAGAGCCAAAAGATTCAAAACTTGCAACAACAGGGGGAAAAGAAGGCAGTGAAATAATAAATGAATTTTTGAAACAAGCAAAAGAACACTTAAATCAAAATGGTAAAATATTTTTATTAATAAGCTCGCTTACAAGACAAATTAATTGGTTGGATTATAATAAAAAAATAATCGATACAAAAAAAATGTTTTTTGAAGAACTTTATGTTCTAGAATTAACAATTTAATTATTACTTCAAAAAACCTGTGATATCAAAGAAGGCTCATAAAGATATCACCCTTCAAGTATTCGGGGAGGGTTAAAGGGAACCAAGGGGTTCCTTTTATTTTGAAGAACTTTATGTTCTAGAATTAACAATTTAATTATTACTTCAAAAAACTCGTGGCATTCCTAAAGGTTCAGAAAAATGCCACCGTTCAAATATTCGAGGAGGGTTAAAGGGAACCAAGGGGGTCACATTCCATGTGGTATCCACGAAGGCTCATAGAGATACCACCCTTCAAGTATTCGAGGAGGGTTAAAGGGAACCAAGGGGTTCCTTTTATTTTGAAGAACTTTATGTTCTAGAATTAACAATTTAAGAATAATTCAAAAAACCTGTGATATCCACGAAGGCTCCGAAAGATACCACCCTTCCAAAATTCGAGGAGGGTTGAAGGGAACCAAGGGGTGTCTTTTATGCACGACGGTATTAATCTTAAAAATAATCGTCGTGCTTGTGGCATCCACGAAGGCTCATAAAGATGCCACCCTTCAATGTTTCGAGGAGATTCAAAAAGAACCAAGGGGTTCTTTTTATTTTACTTTAACTTAATTCCCCAAGTAGCCATTAACTCAATAGTTTTGGGAGATTTAGCATTACAAGATATAGACTCGTTATCTGTATTAGATCCATTCCAAGGATCATATCTGGCAAAAAGAGGACAAACATCAATCTTTTTTGGTTTATTACCAGTATCAACATTACGATTAAGATAACCCTTTGTATCACAATTCCTTTTTTTCTCATATTTACAGGAATATAATTTGCAAGGAGATTTACTGTGACGTAAACATTCACCAGTTAAACAAGCATAAGTTTTTTCTTCGTCAATAAAATCTACTTCATCAGGAAATACATCTGAACAAACTTCAAGATTTTCTTGTCCGGTTTTGGCAATTTCTTCAAGTTTAACAATTAATTTATCTAATCCTTTTAAGCTCTTGGAAGACAAAGAACCTTTTATTTCAAGATCCCTAAGTTTATTAACAACATTATATAACTCTCTATAAACTGGTTGTTTTAATCCCATAAAAAATTTAAAATTATAAGGTATTTAAAGATTTATAGTTAGTTACTAATAAATAATAACAGATTATACAAAAAGGCTTAAAAATTAAATATCAAAACTAAATCACAATCAATTTTATATAGCCAACATTTTATACAACTTTATTAAGAGAAATTGAGAGCTTTTTAAGCAATAAAATTTTCAGTAATTAATTAAACAAAATTCAAAAATGACAAAATTCGCCCACCTGCAGATTGTACTATCAATTGAAAGGATGAAAAGATTATAAAAAATGACAAAATTCGCCCACCTGCAGATTGCACTATCAATTGAAAGGATGAAAAGATTATAAAAAATGACAAAATTCGCCCACCTGCAGATTGCACTGTCAATCGAAGGGGCGAGAATTTTGTAAAACAACAAACATGACAAAATTCGCGCATATTTCAGATGTACATTTAGGAGGTTGGAAAGCTCAACCACTACAAGATTTAAATTTTAAATCATTTCAAAAAGCAATAAATATTTGCATAAATTCAAAATTAAATTTCATATTAATTGCCGGAGATTTATTTGATTCAGCATATCCCCCAATTGAAATTTTAAAAGAAACATTTGCAGAATTTCGAAAACTCAAAGAAGCAAGAATTCCCTGCTTTATTATAGCGGGGTCTCATGATTATTCTGTTTCAGGAAAAACTTTTTTAGATGTCCTTGAAAAAGCAGGGTTTTGTAAAAATGTAACAAATTTTGAAGAAAAAGAAGAAACAATAATTCTTAATCCAACAATTCATGAAGGGGTTGCAATTTATGGATACCCTGGAAAAAAATCAGGTTTAGAAGTCCAAGACTTAAGAAAAATTAAATTCAATGATGCCCCGGGTATGTTTAAAATTTTAATGTTACATACAACAATTGATAAAGCAAAAGGAACATTGCCAATTGATGCAATTGAGACAGAAAAATTACCTTATGCAGATTATTATGCTTTAGGTCATTTACACATTGATTTTAAATATAAAAATTTTGTTTATCCAGGTCCGATATTTCCGAATAATTTTCAGGAATTAGAAGATTTAAAACATGGAAGTTTTTATATTGTCGATACTGAATCAATTAATGTTTTACAAAAAATTGAATTACAAATAAAAGAAATAATAAGATTAGATATTCAAATTGAGGATGCTCTTAAAGCAACAGAATTAATAATTTCAAAATTAGAAGAAAAAAATATACAGGATAAAATTGTTCTTTTAAGAATTCATGGAGAATTAAAAGATAGCAAAAATTCAGACATTAAGTTTTCACAAATAGAGGAATATATTCAGAACAACAAAGCTTATTTTATGTTGAAAAATACTCATAATCTAAAAACAAAAGAAATTGAACTTGAAAAAGAAATTAAAGATTCAGAGAATATTGAAAATGAAACAATAAAAGTTTATTCTCAGGAAAATCCTTCAATACTCAATGAATTAATTCCGCAGATTATGAATGCTTTATCCATTGAAAAACAAGAAGGGGAAACAACTGAAACATTCACAAGAAGATTAATTGAAGAAAGTAAAAAAGTTTTAAATTTTTAAAATTAATTTTTCTATGAATAAACAAAAAAATGCAATTAAAAAAATTAGAAATTTTTAAATTTCATTTTTTCCACGGAAAAACAAAAAAATGCAATTAAAAAAAATCAAATTAAAAAATATTAGAAGTTATCAGGAAGAAGAGATAGAATTTGCAAAAGGCTCAACATTACTATCCGGAGATATTGGCTCGGGAAAAACAACAATTCTCTTAGCAATTGAATTCGCATTATTTGGGCTGCAACCCGGACAAAAAGGAACATCATTACTGCGAAATGGAGAAGAAGAAGGAGAAGTTAAAATTGAATTTGAAGTGGACAATAAAGAAATAACAATTGAACGGAAATTAAAAAAAGGAAAAACTATAACACAGGATTATAGTGCAATAACAATTGACGGAAAAAAAGATGAAATCTCAGTAACAGAATTAAAAAATACAGTATTAGAATTATTAAATTATCCAAAAGAATTTTCAAAAAAACAAAATATTCTATATAAATTTACAGTTTATACCCCGCAGGAAGAAATGAAGCAGATAATATTGCAGGATTCAGAAACAAGAATAAATACATTAAGGCATGTATTTGGAATTGACAAATATAAACAGATTTTAGAAAATACTTCAATAATAATGACAAATATTAGGGAAGAAAAAAGAATCAGAGAGGGCATTACAATGAGTTTAGAACAGGATAAAACAAATGTGATCAAAAAAGAACAGGAATTAAAATCCATACAACGGGAGTTAATTTTTCTTAGTGGAGAATTATTATTAAAAATTGAAAAAAGAAAAGACGTTGAAAAAGAAAAAGATGAAATTTATAAAAAAATAGAAGAAAAAAATAAACTTAAGCAAGAGATAGAAAAGACAAGAATAATTACCAATAACAAAGAAGAAATTATTTATAATAATTCAAAATTAAATCAGGAATTAATCATGCAATTAGAAGAACTAAAAAGTTTGCAATTTGATGAATCACAAATTCAGCAGTTAGAAAATGAGATTAAATTTAAAAGAGAACAAAAAGAAAAATTAAATAATAGTCATTTAGAGATTAATTCAAAAATCAATTCTATAAATTATAAAAATCAAGATAATAAAAATCTGATTCAAACTATGTCTAATTTAAAAAATTGCCCAACATGCCTTCAAAATGTTGATGCAATTTATAGAGCAAATGTATTAAACAAAGCTAATTCAGATATCGTAGAAAATAACAAAAAGATAGAATTTTTAGAACAGGAAAAAAAAGAAATTTTAAAACAGTATAAAATCTTAGAAGAAGAAATTCATTTTAAAGAGAGAAAAATTACAGACTTAAAGATATTAAAGATGAAATTGCAAGATATAGATAAAAAAGAAAAAAAATTACATGAGATTGAAATTTCAAAAAATTCATTGAATCAGGATTTAATAATACTCAAAAAACACCTTGAAACATTAAATAATTCGATATTTGAATTAGCCAAATATGACGGAAAATTTAATGCAAAGCAAATAGAATTGCAAGAAGCATTCAGAGAAGAAAAAATTGCAGAAATTAAAATTGCAGAAACAAAAAAAGAAATAAATATGCATGATAAACAAATTGAAGAATTAAAAGAAAGAGTTAAAAAAATTGAAGAGATAAAAAAACAATTGAATTATTTAATGGAAATTGAAACATGG
Organism: Candidatus Nanoarchaeia archaeon; assembly: GCA_035290465.1. Classification (GTDB taxonomy): domain Archaea; phylum Nanobdellota; class Nanobdellia; order Pacearchaeales; family GW2011-AR1; genus GW2011-AR13. The sequence goes on from DATDUI010000039.1 coordinate 12,211, forward strand.
TTTTCAAAAAAATTTATCCCGCTCATTACATATATTGAAAGAAATGTGATGATAAAATTAAAAACAGAATTTTCAAAATTATTTGCCGAATGGTTTAATATGCTTGTTTCAGATACATTTAATGTAAATTTGCGAGACGATTTTACACCAATAATTGAACAGCAAGATTACGAGATAGATTATGCATTCCTTTCAGGAGGAGAAAGAACAGCAATTGCACTTGCATATAGACTTTCATTAAACCAGGTTATTAATTCCCTTTTAAGTAAAATAAAAACCAAAGATTTAGTAATTTTAGACGAACCAACAGATGGTTTTTCTGAACAACAGCTAGATAAAATGCGTGATGTTTTACAGCAATTAAAAATTGGTCAATTAATAATTGTAAGCCATGAGCAAAAGATAGAAAGTTTTGTAGAAAATGTAATTAGATTTAAAAAAGAGCATGGAATAAGTATAAAAGAATAAAATTTATTTTAATCTCTTTTTAGACCAGCATAAATTTTATTTTTATTAACCCAAATTTTTGAATTTTCATTAATATATTCAGCTAAATGCAAAATTCATTCTGAATTGATTAAAACAGAAGCTATATTAGAAATATAATTACAATTAAATAAAGACATTTATTTTCTATTCCAAAATAATACTTATCTTCAATTTTTTTCATATTTTTAATTATTTAAAAATAAAAAAATTCTAATAAGTACTTCTTAAATGCTGATCAATCATATTTATGGTAATTACTCTCAAGCTTGTAGTTTCTGCTTTTTTTGAAAATTCCAAAATGACATTGTAAGTGTTATACCAACTATCTTTATCGCCTTCTAATTGATCCATTTTTATCTTTGCTTTCTCAAGTGATTCAAGCATTTTTTGATAAACATTCTCAACTAGTTCAACAGGGTGTTCATATCCATTAACATTTTCTTCAACTATCTGATTAATATCCTCAAAGCAATGTTCATATAAATAATCCCAACCGGCACGATTTGATTCACCAATATACATTAATTCATGGTCAAGAACAAAGTTCTCTAATCCTCCTTTCAATGGAGTAATTCTTATTTCATCCTCAATACAATTAGAATTAAATTCTTGCTCCAACTGTTTCAAATGAATATTTTTTATTCTTTTCATAATATCGCATTATTAGAAAACTATATAAATAATAGTAGTTATGTTACATGACAACAGACAATGCTAAAAGAATTTGGATTAACAGAAACAGAAGAGAAAGTTTATTTAAGTTTACTTAAACAGGGGACATCCTTAGCTTCAGACATAATTAAAAAAACTCAATTGCATCGAACAACCATATATGATGTACTTGAAAGATTAATTAGCAAAGGTTTTGTAAGTTATATTATTCAAAATAAAATAAAATATTATTCAGCAACTAATCCTTCAAAATTTTTAGACATTGCACGTGAAGAAAAAGAAATAGCTGAAAAAAAACAAGAACAGGCAAAAGAAATAGTTAATAAGATTCAATCAATAAAAAAAGAAGTAAATAATAAAAATCTGGCTCAAATATTTATAGGAGTTGAAGGTCAAAAAACAGTAATGAATGATATTATCGAAGAAGGAAAAGAATTTTTAGTTTTTGGCTCTGAAGGAAAATTTAGCGGAGATTTACCCACATATACAGAACAATGGGCTAAAGAGCGTAATAAAAAAAAGATTACTGCAAAAATAATTGCAACAAAAGGAACACCTGCACCAATTTGGGAATTAAATAAAATTAAATATTTGCCAAAAGAATATCAATCTCCAACAGCCACATTTATTTATGGAGACAAAATCGCCCTGTTTATTCATGAAGAACCAATTATGATAATATTGATTGAAAGTAAAAAATTAGTAAAGAGCTATAAAAATTATTTTGATTTATTATGGAAAATTGCAAAAGATTAAACAAAAATTTATAAATCATAATTTCTAAAAAGAATTATGAAAGATCTACCCAAAGAAGGAAAGATTATAGCATATATTAATCCAGCCCCACCAATCTTCCCATTTCCAGTTATTACAATTTATGAAAATCAAGGTCAATTTTTTGTGAGATGGCCTGCAGGAACTTCGCAAAAATTAGAAAAGATTAATTCTATTTCAAATATTCCTAAAAAAGAACAATATTATTTTGAAACCAAAGATAAAACAATTAATGCAAAAGATTATAGTTATATGTTTGCTCCTAATACCGTTTTGACTGATTCTCCAGAAAATATCAAAAGCCAACTAGAACAAGCATTACAAACAGGTATCAATCCAATTTCTAAAGAAAAAATCCCAAAAAAAGATTACAGATTGCTAAAAGAATTTTTTATACATATTGATGAATAAATAATTACTTTTTTATTTCCTCTAAAAAACCTAATTCTAAATTGCAAATTTGACAATAAAATTTTTCCTTTCTCATTCCACCCCTTCTTACAGAATCTTTAACAATACCACAAGTAGGACAATCATAAGCAAGAGTCCTTCTGTTTTCTAAACAAGAATCACAACAATAAAGATTATTTAAAGAATTTGGGATTTTACCCAAAATATAAAAGAAACCATAAAAATGTTCGTCACAGATCAATTCCTCAATAGATTTTACAATCCGATTATCTTTAATCATCAATTTACAATAAATAAAATACTTTATAAAAATTATTCTTAAAATTAAAATATTCTTTTATGAAATTCACCTAATTTAATATTACACTGTTTACAGAAATATTCGTCAGTTTGTCTTCCACCTAAATCTTTTGAAGGAATCACTTCATTAATCTTAGTAACACCTTTGACAATACCACAATTAAAACATTCATAAGCCAAAGTTACCTTTCGACCTTCACAAGAATCACAGCAATAAATATTTAAGGATTTACCCAAAGTTCCATTTCCATCATTCATGCTTTTAAAAATATCAGAATTTGGGATAATACCAATTTGCTTAAATTTTGAATCTGGATGTTTATCACAGATTATTTTATCAATAGAAATTTTATCATTTGCCATGCAAAATAAAACCCAATTTTGCTTATAAAGATTATTATAAAAAAAATAAAACTTTATTAACCATTCTTTCTCTGAATAATTATGAATTTCCAATTTTATCTTGAAAGATTGCATAATACTAAAGATTTTCAAAAATTCCTAAAAGAAAATAAAAAAGCTTATCCTTGTTCAGCTTTTTTCGTAATTAATAAAGAAAACCCAAATGAAAAAAATCAACAGCATTTTGATTATTATATCCCATCAACAAATAAAATGTTTAGTTTTAAATTAGAAGAAGATTGCCAAAGAACACCAATAGAAGTAAGAGATCAAAAAATACCGGAAAAGATTTCAATGAATTATGATTTTGATTTTAATGAAATTGAAGAAATAATCAAAAATAAAATGCAAGAAGAAAAAGTCACAGAAAAAATTCAGAAAATTCTTTTATCATTACAACATTTAAAAGAAAAAGATTATTTTATCGGCACAGTATTTATTTCATCAATGGGAATTATAAGCCTGCACATTGATATAGAAGAAAAGAAAATAATATTATTTGAAAAAAGATCTTTGTTGGATATGATAAAAATTATTAAGAAATGAATTTAATTTTTATTGCATTAAAAAATAGAAAACATTTATATCTTTTAAATAATTTTTATTGTTAAGAATGACTTCAAAATTATTTAAAAAAATAGCTAATATAGCATTTTTTAGCTTATCACTCCTCGTTTTAAATAAAATATTACCTACAATAATTCACTTAAAATTTAGTCAACAGGAGATTAATAACCCAAAAGTAATAGAATATATGAATACACAAAATTATTCGTATAATTATGAAGGAACTGATGAAAAAATAGCCCTTTCATATCTAAAACTTGCAAACGCAATAACAATGAGCAACATTACATATAAAGATTATATGTTTAAAAAATCGGACGAAGAATTATTAAAAAATAAAGAAGGAAATTGTAAAGAAACTTCAAGATTTACATATGCAAATTATTTATTTTTAATAAATAATGCTAATAAACCAAAATTAAAACAATATGTCCGGTTTGCTTCAGGAACAATACAAGTAAAAAAAGATTATTATCCTCATGCATGGTTGGAATATTCTAGAAACAATAATTGGATACCTTATGAAACTACAACGAATGATTTTACAGATTCAATAAAAATTTATCCAAGACTAATAGACACATTAATATCAGATAATACTGTTTTATTACCTAAAGAGGAATATCATCCAACAAGTTATCATCAGATTATCCAAAATGGAAACTTAAAAAGAAGTATTAATTTAGAAGAGATAATTAAAGAAAAAGGTTTAATTTATGGATTATCAAAATCATTCAAATTAAATTAAACTTTTTCAGCAACAAAAACAATATTTCTCCTCGGTTCAGCAATTTCTACAATTTTAAAACCAACAGATTTAAACAAATCAAGAATTTCCTTTTCATTATAAAGATAATAATATCTATTCCCTTTATCTCTCCACTGAATAGATTTATCCTTCGGAGAATTTTTAAATCGTTCGGTATCCTTATTCCAAACATCAACCTTTACCCTCGCATTTACTTTTAAAACACGATACAATTCTTCAACCACCTTTTTTCTATTTTCTTCTCCCTCAATACAATGAAGAACAGCAGTGCAAATCGCCCCATCAAAAAAATTATCAGGATAAGAAAGATTTGTAAAATCCTCAACACTAAACTCTGCATCAATATTCATTTTTTTCGCCTTTTCCTTAGCATATTTAATCATCTCCTTAGAAAAATCAGCTAAATACATCTTTCCATCTTTAATTGAAACTAAATGCCTACCAGCACCGCTACCCAAATCCAAAATTTTACCATTTTGTCCTTCAAGAAATTGAATTGTTCCCTCACTAGGCCTATCTTTAAATTCAGACCATTCTTTAGCAATATTATTCCATACTTCTTTTTGTGATTTCATAAAAAAAGAAATATCAGAAAGTTTAAAAATGATTGCAATTAATGTAACTCTATGGGGACAAAACATAGATTAACACAAAAAGAAATTTATCAAGAGTTAAGTCAAGAGCAAGATAAACCTAATAAATTTCAAAAAGGAGCATTGCAAATACATCCTCTTGAATTATCTGATACAGGACAAGAAGAATATTTTTTATATTGCAACCTTAATGAACATTCAGGACCATTAGGAAAAAGAAAAGCAAAAAGATGTTCAAGAAAAAGATGTGAATATTTACAGATTTACAAAGAAGAAAAAACATACCAAATGGATACGACAATAAATTGTCCCCATCAAACACCCCAAGAAGGACGACTAGAACAAAACTTACAAAAAATTATTCCGGTTCTCCCTTTAATAGATGAAAGAGGAAAATACTATGCAATTTGCCCAAAAGGATTGCTTGGGGAAGAAATATTTGAAAATTGTAACGGTTGTAATCAATACAAAATTTATAGAAGAACAAGAAGCTTAATTTAATAAATAATTTTTCTTTAACCTAAAATGATAAAACCACAAAAAGGCGAAGTTAGAAAACCAACTAAAACAATCTCAGGAATAACACCTGTAGCAGTAATGCTCCCCCCAAGAAAATGTGAACATGGAATGTGTATTTATTGCCCAAACTTAAATGTACCACAAAGCTATACTCCAAAAAGCCCTGTCGTCATGCGAGCAAAAGAAGTTGATTACGACCCCTATAAACAAGTAATAGGACGAATAGAAGCATACAAAGCAATGAACCACCCAACAGAAAAAATTGAATTAATAATAATGGGTGGAACATTTTTAGAATATCCCGAAGAATTCCAACATAATTTCATCAAAAGTCTTTATGATGCACTAAATTCAAAGATATCAAAAACATTAAAAGTTGCACAAGAACTCAACGAAAATTCAACAAATAGATGTGTTGCACTTTGCGTTGAAACAAGACCAGATGTTTGCATTAAATATATTGACCGTATGAGAGAATGGGGAGTTACAAGAGTTGAATTAGGGGTCCAAATAATTGATGATGAAATTTATGACCAGATTAAGCGAGGACATAAAGTTATAGATGTAATAAACGCAACTAAAGAATTAAAAAATGCAGGATTTAAAATTGGTTACCACATTATGCCTGGATTACCGGGAAGCAATTTACAAAAAGACATAAAATTATTCAAAAAATTATTCTCAAGCTCAAACTTTAAACCAGATCAATTAAAACTATATCCTTGCCAGGTAATGCCCAGTTCAGTTCTTGAAGAATTATATTGGGAAGGCAAATATAAACCATATTCAAGAGAAGAGATAGAAAAAGTTTTAATTCAAATGTTAAAATTAACTCCGCGTTATTGCAGAATTATGAGAATTATGAGAGAAATACCCCCGGAATATATTATTGCAGGAACAATAAGAATAGATTTACGTAGAGAAATTGAAAAAGAATTAAGAAAAAAAAATTCAAAACTAAAAGAAATTCGTTACAGAGAAATTGGTTTTGCACAGCAAGAAAAAAAAGAAATTAATCTTGATTTAAAATTAAAAATTACAAAATATAAAGCATCAAAAGGAAAAGAATATTTTTTGGAGATTATAAATAAAGATGATATTTTATTTGGGTTATTAAGATTAAGGTTACATAATGAAAAGAATTTACTAAAATCCGGAACAGAAAATTCTTATACATTCCCTCCTTCAACGCAACATAGTTCTAGAGTATCAAAATCAGGAGGGAATAAACAAGCAATTATTCGGGAAGTCCATGTTTACGGGCAAAGCCTAAATTTAGGAGAAAAAGTAAAAGGTGTATCTCAACATCAAGGTTTAGGTAAATGGTTAATAGAAGAAGCTGAAAAAATAACTAAAGAAAATAAGATTTCAAAATTAAGTATTATTTCAGGAATCGGAGTACGGGAATATTATAGAAAATTCGGATATAATTTAGAAAATACTTATATGGTTAAAAAACTAAATTAATCCTCTACTTCCTGCTCATTTAATCCAAAAATCATAAAGATAAAATCAAATGATCTTAACAAAATTTCAAGGATAATAATAAATAATAGATAAATTGTAAAATCACTTAAAGCAACAGGAATTTGACTAAAATGATTTAAAATTCTTTCAATACTTAAAAATCCAGGCTTTGAAACTGCAATAGCAAGAAGTGTCAAAGGCCACAACTTTGCTAATTCACGTGCAAGATTTTCACCATATTTTGGGATATAACAAATTACTCTAATTGCTCCAATAATTGTAGCAGAAATAATTAAAATAGCTTTAACATCAAAACCTTCAGTTAAAAATATAAGAAAAATTGCAAAGGTTATAAACCAAAAAAATATCAAAAAAGGCAAAATCACAATATATTCGACAAAATATAAAGTTCCGGCAATAAGTTTAGTAAAAACTGGATGTTCAGAACGATTATATTGACTTAAATTTAACTCAATTAAATTTTTTGTCGAAATAAAACGATAAAATTTCCAAATAAAAATTGAATAAATTACAATTAAAAGAACTAATAAAAATAAATTAATAAAATCCATTAACCAAACAGGCAAAGTTAACACTAATGACTTATAAAAATCAATTAATTGAGCACTTAAACCTGTCACCTCTACCATTAATTAAAGAAAAGAAATATTAATATTTAAACTTTTATAAGAAACTTTAAATATTCTAATTTTTTGATTTAACACATGATTGATATAAAATTAATACGGGAAAATCCGGAACTTGTAAAAGAAAATATGAAGAAAAAGTTCAGAAAGGACTTAAAAATAGTAGACAATGTAAAAAAATTAGATGAAGATTGGAGAAAGCTTAAACAAGAAGAAGAAGATATGAGAGCAGAAAGAAACAAAATTTCTAAAAAAATTAGTGAAGGAAAAAAAGAAGGAAAAGATGTTGAAAATTTAATGAAAAGAGCAAAAGAAATACCAGATAAAATAGATGAAAGCACAGAAAAAAGAAAAATAATGGAACTTGAAATAATCAAATTAAGGTCATCAATTCCAAATATCATGTCAAAAAATGTAATTATTGGAGAAAATGATTCAAAAAATGTTGCAGAAAAATATTTTGGAGAGAAAAAGAAATTTAATTTTGAAATAAAAAGTCATAGTGAAATAATTGAAAATTTAGGATTAGCAGATTTTGATTCTTCAAGAAGAGTTTCAGGAACAGGATTTTATTATTTACAGGGAGATATTGCATTATTAAATCAAGCATTAATTAGATTAGGAATTGAAACAATGGTAAAAAAAGGATTCTTATATGTTGAAACACCCTTAATGCTAAATGAAGAAATAATTGATCAGGTTACAGATTTAAATGATAAACAAAATCAAATTTATATAATTGAAGGAGAAAAAAAAGCTTTAATCGGAACAAGTGAACATTCTTTAATCGGAAGATATGTAGATCAGGAAATAAATGAAAAAGATTTACCAATTAAACATACAAGTTATTCAATGTGTTTTAGAAAAGAAATCGGGGCACACGGAATTGACGAAAAAGGAATTTTTAGAACACACCAATTCAATAAGATTGAAATGATCGTTATCTGCAAACCGGAAGAATCAGAAAAATTTTTCCAGGAATTACAAAACATAACTGTTGAAGTTTTTGAAAAATTAAAAATCCCGGGAAGGGTATTAAAAATTTGTTCAGGAGATATGGGAGATTTAAAATATGAACAAATAGATGTTGAAGCATGGAGTCCTCGTAAACAAGGTTATATTGAAGTAGGAAGTTGTTCAAATCTAACAACAGCTCAGGCTCAAAAGTTAAACATAACTACAAGAATTAAAGGAGAAAGAGTAACCCCGCATACATTAAATAATACTTGCATTGCAACATCACGGGCATTAGTTGCATTAATTGAAAACTATCAAAATAAAGACGGAACAATTACAATTCCAGAAGTTTTAAGACCGTTTATGTTTGGAAAAGAAAAGATTGAAGGGTTGAAAAAGAAAGATTGAAAAATTTTTGATTCAAAAACTCTATAAATATTAATTCTCTATTAAAAATATGAATAAAAACCAATTAACAGAAGCAGATATAAGAACAAAGTTTATTCTACCCGCAATTGAGAAAGCAGGTTGGAATAGAAATACACAAATTCGTGAAGAAAAATATTTTACAGCAGGAAGGTTTTATGTTTATGGAAAGGTTGCAAAAAGAGGAATTCCAAAAAAAGCAGATTATATTCTTTATTATAAAAATAATATCCCTATAGCAGTTGTTGAAGCAAAAGACAACAAGCATTCTGTTGGGGCAGGATTGCAACAGGCAGTGGACTATGCTGAAACTTTAGATATTCCTTTTGCATTTAGTTCAAACGGCGACGGGTTTATTTTGCAGGATTTAAAGTCAGGAGAAAATAATGAATTTGGTTTAAACAAATTTCCATCTCCAAAAGAACTCTGGGAAAAATATAAAGAGTATAATAATATTACAGAAAACATTGAAAATTTGATTACAACAGAGTATTATTTTGAAACAGACTGGAAAGAGCCAAGATATTATCAAAGAATTGCAGTTAATAGAACTATTGAAGCAATTGCTAAAGGTCAGAAAAGGATTCTTCTGGTTATGGCGACAGGAACAGGAAAAACTTATACTGCTTTTCAGACAATTTGGAGACTGAGGGAAAACTGGAAACCAAAAGGAAAAACTCCAAGAGTTTTGTATCTTGCGGACAGAAATATTTTAATTGATGACCCTATGAACAAGGATTTAAAACCACTGAAACAAAAAGGAATTTTAACCAAAGTCAAGAACAGAAAAGCAGACAAGTCTTACGAAGTTTACATGTCTCTTTATCAGGGAATTACAGGAAATGATGAAGACAAAAATATTTACAAACAATTTTCAAAGGACTTTTTCGATTTGATTATAGTTGATGAGTGCCATAGAGGAAGTGCGAAAGCAGATTCTGCTTGGCGTGAAATTTTAGAATATTTTTCAGATGCTGTTCAAATTGGAATGACTGCAACACCAAAAGAAACAAATAAAATTTCAAATATAGATTATTTTGGCGACCCAATTTATACTTATTCTCTAAAGCAAGGAATTGAAGACGGATTTTTAGCTCCTTACAGAGTTATAAAAATTGCAATAAATAAAGATGTTCATGGTTACAGACCAACAAAAGGAGAGAAAGATAAATTTGGAAATGAAATTCCGGATTATATTTACACTAACAGGGAATTTGACAGAACTTTAGTAATTGATGAAAGAACAAAAGTTGTTGCAAAGAAAATTAGTGAATTTTTAAAGAATACTGACAGAATGAGCAAAACAATTGTTTTTTGCGTTGACATTGAACACGCAGAAAGAATGACTCGGGCTTTAATTAATGAAAACAAGGATTTGTATTCTAAAAATAAAAAATATATCATGAGAATCACTGGAGACAATAAAATCGGAAAAGATCAACTGGATAAGTTTATTGACCCTTCTGAAAAATATCCTGTTATTGCAACAACTTCTAAATTAATGACAACAGGAGTTGATGCTCAAACTTGTAAATTGATTGTTCTTGATGCACCAATAAACTCAACGACAGAGTTTAAGCAAATTATTGGAAGAGGAACAAGAATTCTTGAAGAATATGGAAAAACACATTTTACAATTATGGATTTTCGAAATGTTACAAATCATTTTGCAGAACCTGACTTTGATGGAGAGCCTGTTAAAATAATTGAAATCAAAGAAGGCAGAGAAATAACAAAAAAAGATATTGAAGAATTGGAAGAAAAGCCTGATGTTAATATTTATGATGAAAAAGAAAAGATAAGAAAGTTTTATGTTAAGGATGCAGATGTTTCTATTTTGAATCAGTCAGAGCAATATCTTGATTCTTCAGGAAAATTAATTGCAGATAAAATGATTGATTACACAAAAAAAGAAATAAACGGAGAATACAAAACACTTAATGATTTTATTCAAAAATGGAATGTGTTTGATCAAAAAAGAACACTTATTGAAGAACTTTCACAAAAAGGAATTGTCTTTGATGCTTTAAGAGAACAAATTCCAAACGGAAAAAATTACGACCCTTTTGATTTAATTCTTTATGTTGCTTATGGACAAAAACCCCTGACAAGAAGCGAGAGAGCAAAGAAAGTAAAAAAAGATAATTATTTTGATAAGTATGGAGAGAAAGCCCGACAGATAATTGATGCCTTGCTTGAAAAATACAGCGATGAAGGAATTGAAAACTTAGAAGACGCTGAAGTATTAAGAGTTGAACCTTTGAAGAAGTTCGGAAGACCTTTGGAGATAATGAAGTTTTTCGGGGGTAAGAAAGGTTATCATAAAGTTGTGAAGGAGATTGAGGAGCGAATTTATAAGATTAATGGGGGGATGAAGAGATGATTATCGGGGGCGAATTTACAAGCATTAAAATTATTTAATAAAATTTGTAACAGGTTCTCCAAAATATTGCCTTTTTGTTTCCAAATTTAAGTTAAGCATACCGAGAGTTTCTAACTCCAATTCTCTTCCATCTTTATTCCCAAATTTTTTAATAATTAAATCAACTCTCTCTTTAATATTCATAGGAATTGTTGGAATTTCAAAAATTTTTATATCTACAGGAAAATCCCCTTTAACTTTCCCCTCATTAGATAAATCTAAAAAATTCTCCATAACTTTGAAACTAAAAACCCCATAATGATAAATTATAAAATCTTCATTCAAAAAAGGAGTTTTAACTAGTGAATTCTTGTTAACATCAAAATGATTAACTAAAAACATCATTTTCATTATCTTTTTTCTTCCTTCTGAATTAGAACCTAACTTAGAAACCAAATACAATAAAGTGTCTTTATTTGACATATTTTATCACCTCCTCTTTATATTTAATTGTAGAATTCCAATTATTTAAAACTTTCTTGTCCTTGTTTAATTGTTTTTTAGTCATTTTTACACCAATTTGGATTTTGTATACAATTTATAATTTTTTCTAGAATTTCTTGAAAGTTATATGGGGTAGGATAAAGTATTAACATATCTACATTAAAATTATTTTTTAAATTTGGTTTTACAAAGTAATAACCGTCTGTCAATTCTTTTAATCTAATTGTATCTTCATTCAAAACTTGTGGAAAGAATAGAACTAAGAATAATTTATGAGAGTTTTTTGAATTAACATTTTCCAAATATTCTTGGATATTTCTTGTTGTTGTAAGACGTTTTATTTCCAAATCAATTTCATCATTGATGAATAAATCAGGAAAATAATTATTTTTGTATTTAATTTTTATTCTTTCATTTTTTATTCCATGGTATAATATAAATCTAAGAAATTTGTCGCTTGAAATAGCATTTACAAAACCATCTTTTTTGATTCTATTAAAGATATTTTTATTTATGGAATTAACTATTTTCATAAATTTTTTTTGAACTTCTTTTATATATTGCATTATTTCCGTACGGGCTTCTTGTTCAAACGAACCAAAATCAAACAAAGAATAATAAAACATTTTTGCTTTCTGTTCTTCTGTTGCTTTATTCCATAACTTTTCAAAGTGTTCGTATTGAAAAGAGATTTTTTTACTCATCAAAAATTCAGCATAGATATTCTTTTAAAGATTGTTAGAGTAAATAATTAGATTTCAAAAAAGTGTTTTTATCCTAAAGTTAATCCTAAATTATAAAAAATAATTATTCTAAGAATATAGATGAATAAATCTATTATGAGGACTGACCCTTATTCTTTTGGATTAATAATTCCTAGAGAAACAGGAATAATTTGGAGGCACCAGTGTGATGGATATGCCTGCAATCAGATTCAGCAGGAAGGAATATTTATACCCTTGCCAAAAAGATATTTTAAATATGAAATTAATGAAGACAAGGATTTAGAATATTATTATGAAGAAGATGATTTTCCTTTTGAGTTTGAAGTTGTGACTTTTAATGATATAACTGATGAAAGGGAATTTGTAAATGCAGTTACTATGCATGATGCCTATGAATGGATAATTTTCAAGGGATGGAAAAACAAAAGCGATTACATGGCAAAAAATTTCGATAAATTCATCGGGGAGAGGATGTTGTTGGTTTGGGAGAATAGTGATTGATGAGAATGTTAAGAGTTTTTTGTGAAAGAAAGGTTATCATAAAATGATTGGAGAGGTTTAGGGGAGATTATTTAATTTATTATTTCATCTAGTAAAATTATTAACTGTCTAGCATCTTCAAAATATTTTCTGATATCTTCAAAAGATGCGCTTGGATTTCCCCCATGAGCAAAATCATTTCTTGCATCGTTTAGTGATTTTAAAGAAGTTAAAATTTTGTCTTTCTCAGAAAGACTATTTATTTCTGATTTAAATTTGGCTAACCAAGTGCTATCAAAATCCGCCAGTAAACGATAAATATTTTCTATTGAGGGATTATTAGAACTATTACGAACTTTATTGGTTATGAAATTTTTTGTTTGTTGGCTCTGTGAATCTTCACAGAAATCAGCAATCAGATTCTTATAACAAAATTCTACTGTACCGCACGATTTTATAATCGCATATCTTGTTAAATAAAGCATTATAGGGCTATCTAAACCCACTATTTTTCTAATAGCACTTATTGCTTCCAATTCTTCATTACAATTAATTAAACTAATTTCAGCCTCTTTATTTTTCATATTACATCCCATATAAATATTTCAATGCAAGAGAAATTCTTCCCCTAATGTTCTGTATGTTTGTAGTTCTAATAGTTGAATATCCTATGAACTTCTCATCAGATAAAAGATCTAGTCTCCGTTTTTCTAATTCTTTTACGTCTATATTACTATTTTTTCTCAGAGCAAATAAAGTGGCTATTGAAATAGAATCGAAAACAGTTGGAAAAAATTTTGTAGAAAGAGTTTTTTCTTCTTTTATTATACCTTCTTTTGTTTTAGAAAGATTACGAAATGCTTTTTCCCCTATATTTTTTAGGATAAAATCCATAACATTTGCAAAATCTTTTTCTCTCTTTTCTAATATCTCTATTTTATTCGCACTTTCATCCCCCATACAAAGATTCAGTTCTTTTTTTAAAGAGATTTGATTTATCTCTTTTTTTAATAATTCTTCATCTGATAAAGTAAAAAATCTTAATATAAATTCAATGTCTAACATTCTTGAGTCAATTTCAGAATCATAAAGTTTCCTCCAAGATGGAATTTTATTCAATTTTATCAATAATGAATTAAATTTTCCTTGATAAATGCAATTCCTTATTTCTTGTGGAGCAAGGGTTCTGCCACTTGAATTTATCCTTTCAAATACTTGATAAAGAATGCTATCTTTTCTTTCTTTCTTTTTATCAACAAAGATAATTGCATGTATGGTTGTACTAAGAATTCTTCTTTGTTCTGATTCGGTTAATTGAGAAAAGGATTTTCCCTTCCATAAACTACTTATTTTAGAAGTATTTGATAATTTAAATATGGATCCGTCTTTGGAGAATATACCCTTCGTAAAATCAAAAACAGTCATTATTCTCTGAAAACCATCAACAATTAATTTTTGATCTGCTTTCTTTGCAAGGAAGATGCTTGGAACAGGTAGGCCTAATAAAAGTGATTCAATGAATCTACTAGCTTCTAATTTATCCCAAACATAATTTCTTTGGATTTCTGGTTTAATAAGTTCCCCAGATTCAAACATGGTGATTAGTTCTCTAAAAGAAAGATCCGCCCCCCATGAAAGAGTTTCATATGGATTTTCCTCTGAATAAAAATCTTCCTCTTCATCAGGGATACTCTCAACATTATTACTTCTTTCGTATATCATATAATCTTAGGTACATTTAAAGTTATAAAGATTATTGTGCTAATTTTGGTTAATTCAGCAGTCCGAAAAACAACGGCACATATTTAACTGCAATCAATCCAACTTGTTTTATTAATTCATACGCATTCTCTCCGCTTTGTTTTAATGTATTAAATTTTTCTAAAATTCCAAATAGCTTTTTCTTTTTAGGCTCATCTAACTCTTTGTCATTTTCTATTAATTGTTTTAGAACATTTATTTTAGAATTATCTTGAATCTGAGTTATAGAAGAATTATCCCCGGAGGTTTGAGCAACCTGATTTTGATTTCCGTGGATTGTCGTTTGATTAAAAGAAGAGGGAATCCCACGTAACTCACTTCTTAAAACTTCTTGAAAGCTTAATCCTGATACAATTATCTCTCGTCCTTTATCAGTTAAGGAATAAAATTCATTCGATATAATTGGATCATCATTAAGAAATCCAAATATAAAGGGGGATGTTAAACATTTTTTATTTACTAAATAATCCAACATTTTCTTCACAACTTCGATTTCAAATTCTGTTTTCTTCGCAACTTCTTCTAGTTTCATCTTCCCTTCATTTTCATTAATTATATGCAAGATTACATCTAAAAAAAGTATAAAATCTGAATCATTCATTTTCAAACCCCTCGCTAAACGCTTCCCTCAAAACCCCACTCATCAACCCCTCAGAATTAACCTTATTCTCCTTAACCCTCAACTCCAACTCATCACAAAAACTCATAAGAACATCAACCTTTTCAACAATCTGACGCTGTTCGGGGAGAGGTGGGAGAGGAATAGGAAATAATCGCATACTATTTAATGAAACATTTTTGATAGTGCTTCCAGTAGCATTTCTAAAACAATAATCTAAAAAATAATTAGTTTCTATAATTAATTTTATATAATCTTTATTAATATCATTTAACAAATTGAAATAACAAGCGCTTTTTCCTAACATAATTTTTTCATTATTATAAAAAGCAACATTCCCCAAAGTTCCATTTATTGAAACAAGTATTGTCCTATCATTTAACTTTTTTTTATATTTCTCACATTCCTCTTCAGAAACTCTTTTTGTATTTTCTTTTATTGTTATTTTTCCATTATCTAAATTATTTCCATTAACAAAAAAGCATTCTCCATTATTTGTATAATTTGGAGTTCCATGGATTCCATCACCAAGAATAGAAACTAAATTCCCCAACCTACACCAAACCCACCCCTTTGGCAACTCATAAGGTATTTCATCGTCGCTGATTGCAGGCAGTTCTTTTCCTTTCTTAATCTTCCCTTCTTTAATCAGTTTTTCTTTTTCTTTTTTTATTTTCTTTAATAATTCAAATGCAGATTCATCTTCTTTGTTTTGCGAAACAAGTTTTCCCTGAACTGCTTCTGAGAGGATTGATTGACGGAGAGAGGAGAGGAGTTTTGATTGATAATTTATTTCATTATCTAACTTTGAATGATTTAATTCATGAGATTTGATCTTTTCAATTATCCTTTCTTGTTCTTTTCTATCTGGAAAAAGTATCTCCAAATGTGAAATTTTATGGGGATGAATTCGCTTTGAACCTGTTCCTTTAGAATACATTTCCAAATCCTTATAAAAATCTCCTTGCTTAAAATAATAATAAATCCATTCAGGATTACATTCTTCAATTATATCAAATGCAGGGATATCTGAGCTTGATTCAAAATTATCCAACTCTTTTGGAATAACTCCGAATGCTCCTTTATGTAAATTTTGTTTTCCATAAATAAATTGTCCAACCTTCCTAATAAAATATTTTGTTGCTCCTTTTTGGTCATTTTTATCAGGTCTTTTTTCAACTCCTTGAACATTTAATTTAACTTTTATTCGCTTCTCTGAATTTGGGTTTTCAGAAACCACTTTAGATTCTTCCCATAACTGTCCTAGTTTAATTGTTTTCATTTTAACTTAATAGTTTTTTATTACTCCCCCAGCAATTTTCCCCCAATCTTTTAATTCATAATAAAAATTTGTTAGATAGATTTTTATCTTACTCTGTCGTTTAATCTGCCCCTCTTTAAATGAAGAATAAATTCCGTTTAAAACTCCCACCCCTTTTTCCATATCTTCTTTAACAAATCTTACACTCCCCATATAAGATTCTGTATACAAAGATTTTTGAGTATATTTGCCAAAGCATTTCTCAAAAGTATTCAGGTCTCTAAAGTTTTCACCAAATAATTCTGAAAGAAAGTTTCTTGTTTTAATATACCAAGCGTGAGCTTTTTGTTCTGCATCAGAAATATAATTCCCATAACCCCGAATAGATCTTGCTCCTTCAGATATTTTTTTACCTTCTTTAATTAATTTTTCAAAGGTTTTACAATCTTTATTAAATCTATTTTGTTTTTTCATTTTTTCTTCTCCAAAATCCCATCAAAGAAAGTTTCTTTTTTAGATTTCTTTAGTTTCTCATAATACTGTGGATATTCTGTTTCTATTCTTTCAAGTTTTATTTTAAGATATTCTTTTTTGCATTTTTCTGAACAAAATAGTAAAACTTTCTCATCTGCAAATTGTGGAGATAACCAAATCCCTGATTTAAATTCTCTTTTACAAGTTATACATTTCTCACTCATCCTTCAAAACCTCTCCATTTTTATCATCAACCAAAACACTACTCAACATATCTTTAATCTCTTCTTCACTCATCTTAGATAATTTTTCTTTTGAATCTTTCATTTCTTCTTCCTGAGCATATCTCATCAGATCAGAACCAGCAACAAAACAAGTAAAATACGCCTCTTTTTTTGTCATATCTTTTAATTCTTTTTTGAATTTTGGCCAAATTTCTTTATCAAAATATTCTTTCATTTCTGAAATTTCTTCTTCAGAAAATCCATCAGTGTCTTCTAATTCATTATTTTTCATCTTATTATCAATTTATCTTCATTATACTCTTGATTGTAACCTAACCAGTAAATTTAAATACATCATGACCATTTATTATAATATCTGGGTAAGTCCTAGAGAGGTTTGTGTACCGGAATGGTGCACCTTGTCTTAATCTCTAGGGTCCGGATAACTTTTCAAAAACCTCCTTCTTTATTACTATCTTATTTTTTATTATATCCATAAAACGAGAATCTGAATTCTCATAATTTCTAAATATCGACCATGAAACAAAATCTAAAACCTGCAAACATCCTTCCTTTTGGGAATTTTCATGTTGTATTTTAATATTGCAACCATTATTTTTTTGAGTTATATTTTTTCTTATGTAATTATCAAAGTCTTCTCTCAATGAACGATTTGTTTTTGATTTATCGACAACTAAAGAGATATGACTATCTTCTAAAGAACATTCATTCAAAATTAAATTCGAAATATAATTGTACAATTTATCTTTTTTATTTTTTAAATATTCATAAACCTTTGATTTTTCAAGAATTACAACAAATATTTCTGAATTAGTTTCAACAAATCTCTTCAAAACATCCATCCTTATTTTATCTGTGCTATTATTTCCCTTTATTTCAGGATATCTTTTAAGTTTCTTTTTTATTATCTTTTGTCTGACTTTTTTCATTATTCTTCTTAAAGAATAAACTTCTCCCCCATCACACAATAATAGAGTTATAACGAAATATTTGCTTGAAGTTGATTTAAACCCCAGTTCTCCACTCTCATCAAGAAAAATATATTTCATCCCCTAAATCTCCTCCTTAATCTTCTCAATCAACTTCTTAGATTTCTCAAAACTCTCCTCCAGCTTTTCAAGAATTTCTTTAGAACTTAAATTTTCTTCTTCAATCTTTCCATTTGGATTATTTATATCTAAATTAAAATTTCTTTTTTCAATATTTTCAAAAGAAACTCTCCAACAATTTTTCTCAAATCTTTTATTTTCTCTATCATTCCACCATTCTTTTTCTAAATCAAATTCTTTTATGTTGATAGGTTTTCCCTTGTTGTACGTCTTATAACTGTCAGGAAGAGGATGTTCAAAATACCAAATTTCTTTTGTTGGTTTTCCTTTTTCAAAAAATAATAAATTTGTTCTTATCCCCGTATAAGGATTAAAAACCCCATTCGGCAAACGCACAATTGTATGAAGATTAAATTCAGAAAGCAATTTTTCTTTTATTCTTGTTTTAACCCCTTCTCCAAACAAAAACCCATCAGGCAAAACTATTCCACACCTTCCTTCGTCTCTTAATAATTTCATAATCAAAATCAAAAACAAATCAGCTGTCTCTCTTGTTTGAAATTCCGAAGGAAAATTCTTCTCAATTCCATCTTCTTCTGCTCCTCCAAAAGGCGGATTTGTCACAACAACATCAACCATATCTTTTGAAGAATATTCTCGAAGTGGTTTAGAAAGAGAATTATCATGTTTAACATTTGGTTCTTCAATATCATGTAAAATCAAATTTGTCATACAAAGCAAATGAGGAAGAGATTTTTTCTCAACTCCACGAATATTTTTTCCTAAAAGATTAAGATCTTCAATATTTTTAATCCCCTTTTTTATATTTTCAATAGAAGATACCAAAAAACCTCCTGTTCCACAAGCAGGGTCTAAAACAATATCTCCCAATTTGGGATTAACAATATCAACAATAAATTGCGTAACTGCCCTAGGGGTATAAAATTCTCCTGCACTTCCTGCATTCTGCAATTCTTTCAAAATTGTTTCATAAATCTCATTAAACAAATGCCTATCTTTAGAAGAGGTAAAATCAATTTTATTAATCTCATTAATTACTTGCCTCATTAAAACTCCACTTTTCATATAAGTATTAGTTTCTTCAAATACCTGTTTTACAATCATCGCCTTTTTATTTTCAAAATCAGATAACCCTTTAAGTTTTACAAAAACTTCATTATTAACAAAACCATACAACTCATCTCCTGTAATTCCTTCTTCGTCAGATGCCCAATTTCTCCACCTGACTTCTTCAGGCAAAGGAGATTTATATTTTGGGTCTTCTGCTTCTTTCTCTTCCTCCATAGAATCAAAAACTTTAAGAAAAATCATCCAGGTCATTTCTGAGATTCTCTGAGCATCTCCATCAACCCCCGAATCCTTTCTCATAATATTTCTAACGCTATGAACTATATTTTGAACAGACATAAAAATAGAAAACTCTTAAACTTATTTAAAGCTTTATCTCTACTTCTGGATAAATAATCCTTTCACTCTTTTTCACCTTCTTCCTTAACAATCTTCTTCTTTAACTTTCTAAGTTTATCCTTTTTACGTTTCTTTAATCTTTTTGTATTCTTTTGCACTTAATCCGAAAGTTGCTTTGCTTATTTCATTTGTTAATATGGCAAATTCTATATTTTCTTTGATTCCTCTTTTCTTCCATTCGTCGGTTAAATCTTGTCTTATTGCAATGCCCCTTAACCTCTTATCAATCCATTGTTTTGAATAACCTTTTTTTTCATAAATATCTTTCATCCTCTCCTGTGCCAATTCTGGATTTTCTATTTTGTCAATTCTTTCACTACCAACTTTTGCAAGCCATAACTTAAAAGGTTCTGCCTTCTTAGAAGGAATTGATTGGATTAATCTAAGAATTTGTTCTGTCTCTCCTACATCCGTTTCTCTCATCTTACCATCTTCCGCCAACATTTTCAACTGGTTACAATTTGTAACCGTTTGATTTCCTTCCTCCACCAATCTGTGTTTCAGTACTTTCCAATAATTTCGAGCAGCTTGAAAATCGTTATCTGTTAAAACAGCCACAACATCCACGATTGAGAAAAACCACTTTCCATTTACTTCACCTTAAACAATCCTCACTAATTCTCTCAGTCTACAAGGATAAAAACATTTATATACTAAAAGTAATAGTATTATTACATAAAGTAATAATAAAAAATGAAAGCCAAAATAAAAATATTAAAATTATTATTAAACAATAAAGAAGAAAAATACACCATAAAAAAAATATCTGAAAAAGTAAAAATAAATTATAGAATTGCATATGAAAACATTAGTCCTCTGGAAAAAGAAGAAATAATTAAAGTTACAAAAGTTGGAAATTCAAAGATTTGCGAATTAACTAATAAATTCAATCAGGAATTATTTGAAGCAGAGTACGAAAGACGAGAAGAATTATTCAAAGATAAAAAATTTAAAGTTATATACAGTCATTTAGCAGAATTACAATTCCCATTTATTATGCTATTATTCGGCTCTCATGCAAAAGGCCTTGCAGAAAAAAATTCAGATATTGACATTCTCACAATAGGGGGAGATGAAAAGAAAATTTCATCAGAACTTTCACTATTTCCTTATAAAATTCATCTTACAAGCATTTCGTATAAAGAATTTATTAACATGGCAAAAAGCAAAGAATTTACAGTAGTAAGCGAAGCTATTAAAAATAATATAATTTTTATTGGAATAGAAGAATATTACAGATTATTATCAAATGCTAGATAAAAAAAGAATCACAGAAGCAGAAAAGAATGTAAAATCATATTTAGCAGAAGGCTTACTAAAAAAAACAACAGAAAATAAAAAACTAATTGAATTATTTGTAAAAGATGCAAGAGAAAGTTTAAAAGTTGCGGACAAAATTTCAAAAGAAAATATTTCAGAATTATGGACAATAGTATGTTCATATTATTCCATGTATTATTATGCTAATGCAGTCCTTCTAAAACTTAGCTATAAAGTTGGAGATAAAATTGCCCATAAAGTAACATCTGATGCATTAATAGTGTATGTCAGAAAAAAACTAAAAGATTCCCTTATTGAAGAATACGAAGAAACAAAAGAAGAAGCTTTAAACTTAGCAGGAATAAAAGCAGATTCAATAATTGAATCCTTTGATTTTGAAAGAATCAAAAGAGGACTAATTCAATATAAAACCCTTGAAGTTGAAAAAAAAACAAAAGCCCAAACCTCATTAAATCGTGCAAAAGAATTTGCAATAGAAATGGACAAATTATTAATCAACTAAAAAAATAGTATTATTTTTCACCTTCTTCCTTAACAATCTTCTTCTTTAACTTTCTAAGTTTATCCTTTTTACGTTTCTTAAATTTTTTTGTCTGCAAATATAATTCCTTAGCAATTAAATTCGGAACATCACCATTGCATACTTCTTTTAAATCCCAAACAGAAGGACTTAAATTTATCTCAATAACCGAAGGTCTTTCAGAATTCAAAATATCAACACCGCAAAAATCAGCACCAATAGCCCTCGCAGAATCAAGAGCAAGTTTTTTTTGGATATCAGTTAATTGATGAGATTTTCTAGCACCTCCCATATGAATATTCGCCCGAACTTCACCTTCTTTTGCAACTCTCTTATATGCCGCTAAAATTTTTTCTTTAGCAACAATTACCCGTATATCAGAAGTATCTTTTGTCTCAACAAATTCCTGAATTAAATAAGGCTTATGAAAACTTTCTAATAAATCCAAAATAGTAATAGCAGATTTTTTTGAATCAGCAACCATAACCCCCCGACCATGTGTACCTTCAGAAAGTTTCATAATTATTGGAAAATCAATATGATCCAAAATTTTTTTAGCAATAGCTGTTCCGGGAGCATAATGCGTTCTCGGAATTGCAATATTATTTTTTTGTAATTCTAAAAGTGTCAAAAATTTATCATGCCCAATAGTATAAGCATTCGGACTAACAGGAATATAAACCCCTTGATTTAATGTCCGAGTAATAGTTCTTGCAATTAAAGCATACTTGTAACTTCCACGAATATACAAACAATCATAACCTTTCAATTCTTTTTTATCATAGAAAACACAAGTCTTACCATTAACCTGAATTTCAAACTTTTTAATATTTAACAAATCAACAGTTTCAAAATAATTTTTACAGGATTCAGCAATAGCTTTGGCACTTTTCCCACCAAGGCTGATAATTCCGATTTTTAGTCCCATATTTATTTTGTTACATCAATTAAAAAATTTCTTTTTAATACATCTCTTCCAATCAAGATTGGATATTTTAGCTCATCTCTTCTGGTAACTGTAAATTTAATTGGCAAAACTCGATTATTAATTTTTACTTTCGATTTAATAACCGGTCGATATTCTGAACCATTTGAAGAAATAATTCTCCGAATACCCCACAAATCCTTTGTAAGACCTAACTTTTGTGCAAGATCCAAATGAATAGAACTTTTTTCTGCACCAGTATCAACCTTAGCAAGAATTTTCTTGTTATTTATTTTT
>DATDUI010000040.1:0-4299 GCA_035290465.1 Candidatus Nanoarchaeia archaeon
TGATGCTAAAAAAAATAGTAACAAATTTAATAATTTTAATTTTTCTGTTGGAGCAACTGACGAATTTATGAATGCTGTTAAAGAAGAAAGAAATTATGATTTAATTAATCCTAAAACAAAGGAAGCTGTCGGGCAATTAAACGCAAAAGAAGTCTATAATAGAATTATGCAAAATGTTTGGGAAAATGGAGAGCCAGGTGTTTTATTTTTGGATACTGCTAACAAATATAATCCTACTCCTCAATTAGGGAAATATGAAACAACTAATCCTTGTGGAGAACAGTGGCTACTCCCTAATGAGTCTTGTAATTTGGGTGCAATTAATATGGGAAAAATGGTAACTCCAGAGGGAAAATTGGATAAAGAAACTTTGGAGAAAACTGTTAGAAGTTGTGTTAGATATTTAGATAATGTTATTGATAGATGTGAATATCCTTTAGAAGAAATTACTAAAATGGTTTTAGGAAATAGAAAAATTGGTTTAGGTATTATGGGTGGACATGATTATTTAATCCAAAGAGGTATTCTTTATGGTAGTCCTGAAGGTCGAGAAGCAGCCAAAGAGTTTATGAGTTTTATTCATGAAATTTCTCAAGATGAATCTAGAATTTTAGCCGAGGAAAGAGGTGTTTTCCCAAATTGGGAAGAAAGCATCTATGGTCCCAATGGTAAAAATATAAAATTAAGAAATGCTGCATTAACAACTATTGCTCCTACTGGTACTACGGCGATTATTAATGGGAATGCTTCAAGTGGTTGTGAACCTCTGTTTGATTTTGTTTATACTAGAAAAGTAGAAGATACAATTGGTACAAATTTAATTGAGATTAATAATCTATTTAAGAAATGGCTTATTGAAAATCATCCGGAAGGAGAAAAGATTATTGAAAGAATTTATGCAAAAGAATTTGTTGATGATAAAGAGATGATGTCTTCAAAATATATTCCTATGTCTGAAGAATTGAGAAAAAAAATGAAGTTAGATGGTTTTGAAAGGGCTGAGGAGATTTCTGCAAAAGATCATGTTTTAATGCAGGCAACTTTGCAAAAAAATGGTGTGGATAGTTCTATTAGTAAAACTATTAATGCTCCAAATAGTGTTACTGTAGAAGACATTGCTAATTTGTATATGTTGGCTTGGGAAGAAGGATGTAAGGGTGTAACAATTTATCGTGATGGCAGTAGGGAGAACCAAGTTTTAAATTCTGGTAGTGGAAAAAGTGGTTTGGAGAAAAAAGTTAATGGTTTTCCTGATAAAAGGCCTTCTGAATTAGAAGCAGATGTTTTTAAGTTTAATAATGGTGAAGAAAAGTGGATTGCTTTTGTTGGTTTATATAATGAAAAACCTTATGAAATTTTTACTGGTAAATCTGAAGATGAAGTTTTGTCTGTTCCTAATAGCGTACAAAAAGGTAAGATTATAAAAGTTCAGAATGGTAATGGATCACATTATGATTTTGTTTTTGAGGATAGGAATGGATTTGAGTCAAAGGTTGGGGGTATATCTCATCAATTTAAAAAAGAATATTGGAATTATGCTCGTTTGACTTCTGCATTATTAAGGAAGGAGGTTCCTATAATTGAGGTTATTAATACTGTTGCAAAACTTGTTGATGATGGTGGAGAGAATATTAATACTTGGAAAGCAGGAGTTAAGAGAATCTTGGGAAAGTATGTTGAAGATGGAACAGAAGCAAAAGATTTATGTCCTGATTGTGGAACAAAGTTAAGATTTGAAGAGGGTTGTATGGGTTGTTCTTGCGGTTATTCTAAATGTTCATAAAAATTATGATAATTAATTTAAACTTTAATTTATTCTTTAAAAGATGATTATTGGTCTTACTGGTACGCTTTCTGCTGGAAAGGGAACTGTTTCTGAGTATTTAATAAATAAAGGGTTTAAGCATTTTTCTGTTCGGGATTTTTTAGTTAAGGAATTAAATAAAAGGGAGTTACTTGTTAATCGCGATAGTTTGGTTTTCTTGGCAAATCAATTAAGGCAGAAGCATTCTCCGAGTTATATTGTTGAGCAATTATATGAACAGGCAAAAATTGCCGGGGGAGATTCTATAATTGAAAGTATTCGTAGTCCGGGAGAAGTTGAAAAATTAAAGCTTCAAAAAGATTTTTATCTTTTGTCTGTTGATGCTAATCAAAAATTGAGGTATCGTCGGTCTATTGAAAGAAATAGTGAAACTGATAATATTAGTTTTGAAGAGTTTGCTGAGAATGAAAAACGGGAAATGTCCTCAGAGGATTTTCATAAGCAGAACTTGCATTATTGTATTACTCATTCTGATTTTAAATTGACGAATGATGGTCCTGTTGAGGATTTATATTTGCAGGTAGATGAAATTTTAAATAAAATTAATAAAAAGTCTAGGTTAAGTTGGGATGAATATTTTTTAGAGATTGCAAAGGTTGTTAGTAGTCGATCAACTTGTGATAGGGGTAGTAGTGGTTGTATTATTGTTAAAGATCGACAAATTTTAGCAACTGGTTATAATGGTTCAGCAAAAGGGTTGCCTCATTGTGATGATGTTGGTCATGAAATTAAAACTATAAAACATAATGATGGTTCTTTTTCGCAACATTGTACTAGGACTATTCATGGCGAGCAAAATGCAATTTGTCAAGCTGCAAAATTTGGTGTTTCATTAGATGGTGCGACTTTATACTATTTGATGACTCCTTGTACTGTTTGTGCTAAAATGATTATTAATTGTGGTATTAAGCGAGTTGTTTGCGAGGAAAGGTATCATCGGGGGAAAGAGACCGAAGAATTATTTAAACAAGCAAATGTTGAGTTTAAAATTTTAAAAGACAGTGTTGTTAAATATAGTAATCAATAGCAATAATTTTATAAATTAGTTTTCATTGGGATAAATTATGGTCAATAATGACATTGTTCCTGAGTTAACAAAACGGGGATTTGATAAATATATTAAAGAGGGTTTAGTTCTTGTGGATTTTTTTGCTGAGTGGTGTATGCCTTGTGTTATGATGGGGCCTATTGTTGATGAATTGGCTGAAAAATTTAAGGGGCGTGTGAAGGTTGGAAAAATTAATCTTGAAGAAAATTCTGATTTAGCACAGAAATATGATGTTAGTTCAATTCCAAATTTTATTTTATTTAAGGATGGGAAAGTTGTTGAACAACTTATGGGTGTGCATGAAATTGAAGATTTTGAAGAAATTTTTAAAAAATTCATGTGATTATTTTCATTTTTTGAAATAATTTTAATAAATAATTTTATAAACTAATATTTACATGGATTGATTAGAATGGCCTTGTAGCTCAGCCTGGTAGAGCACTTGACTTTTACTAAAAAAGGCAATATGCTTTTTTGGTCCTTTCCAAAAGCATAGCTTTTAGAAGTAATCAAGGTGTCGCGGGTTCGAATCCCGTCGAGGTCATAATATATTCATAATTCTATAAAAGTGAATATATTTATTTCAATGGTTTTAACTTGAGTAAATTCAAAAATATTTCAAAAGTCGCGGGCGAGTAACTTCGTGGTAGAAACTTAATTTTTCAAATAAGAATTCAAATATAAATAAAAAAGTTTCGTGCGAAGTTATGAGCAGAATCCCGTCGAGGTCATAATATATTTTCAGAATTTTAGGATTCTCACCCGGTTCAAAACTGGTTAGTTTTGAAGGTCCTAAAAAATTTCAAAGAAATTTTTGGGAACTTTAATTGATGTTACAATTAAAGTGTTCGAATCACTTCGAGGTCATAAGATATTTTCAGAATATTGTTATAACTTTTCATCTATCTTTTCCGTCGTTAATCTTTTTTTTTGTGTGATTTATTTTGAGATATATTCTTAAAAAACGAAATATTTATAAATGCATAATTTTTTAGATATTCACTTAAACAAATTATATATTAAAAATAAAATGGCAAAAGGAAAACCAAACATGAATGTTGTGTTCGTTGGACACGTTGATGCAGGAAAATCAACTTGTGTTGGACGAATGATGTTCGATTCAGGTATTATCCCTGAAAATGAAATGAAAAAGCTTAAAGAAGAAGCTATAAAGAATGGTAAAGCTGGATTTGAGTTCGCTTATGTTATGGATAATATTAAGGAAGAAAGGGAAAGAGGAGTTACTATTGACTTATCTTATAAAAAATTAGTTACTCAAAAATTTGAAATTACAATTATTGATGCTCCTGGTCACAGAGATTTTGTTAAAAATATGATTACTGGTGCTTCACAAGCTGATGCAGCTTTCTTAGTAATTGCAGCTCCTTCTGGAGTTCAACCTCAAACTACTGAGCATTTATGGTTA
>DATDUI010000041.1:0-4532 GCA_035290465.1 Candidatus Nanoarchaeia archaeon
TTTAGTTATTTGGGAAGTTGTATGGAAATTAATTGCATTATGGAAATCTGCTAGAAATAATGATTTAGTATGGTTTATCTTAATAGCATTATTGAATACAGTTGGTATTTTACCAATTATTTACATTTTCTTTTTTTCAGAAAGAAAAAAGATTAGTGTAATATCCAAAATAAAAAAATCTGCTAAAAAGATTGTTAGAAAGAAGAGATAATAATTTTGTTTATTTTTTAATTTCTTCTTTTATTTTTATATTATTAATTTTTGCATGACGTTTGTATCTGATTTTTTTATATAATCAATTTGTTTATATCCAAATTTTTTATATAAACTTTGTGAAGGGTTATCTTCAAAAACATATAATTTTATTTTTTTATAGTTTAGTTTTTTTGCTTTTTCTTCAATAAATTTTAAAACCTGACTGCCATAACCCATATTCTGATATTCTTTTTTAATTTGTAAATTACTGATAAATAATGCTTCATCATCTTTTTTATCCTGAGAAAAAGAGGTAAATCCGATACATTTATCATCTATATAAATTAGATAAATATTGCCTTTTGCAAAAAGATTTTCTAAATATTCCTGATATTCTTTATCAGACCAACACGATTCAAAATGCTTGTCAAAATATTTTTGCATATTTTCCTTTTCAAGGAGTATAATAAAATTTTGAAGGTCTTTTTTCCGGCATTTTGTTAATTCAATTTTCATTTTTTAAAAATTTCTTTTAATGTTTTTTGCTGCATTTCTAATCTATAACAATCTTCACAAATCTCTGCACCGGTTTTTTGGCTTGTCTTGAATCTGTTGCTTTCTTTTTTATGCTGGCATCTTTCACATAGTTTTAAACAACTGCTACAGTAACATTTATCAGTGACCTTATCATAAATTGCATGGTCTTTGCACATAACTTTGGAACAATTATTGCATCTTATCGCACATTTTTTACAAATCTTTTTTTTGCATGATTCACAAATTATATTTAAACATTTATTGCAGTAAGTTATATTGCATGAATTACATTTAATTAAACATTTATTGCAGATTATATGTCCTGAAGAGCAAAGATTAATTGTTTCAATTTTATCCTCGCAAGATTCACAGAATATTTGTTTTAATTCTTTTGTTAATGGGTCAAATGAAACTTCAATTATTCTTTTTCCATGCTCATTAATTAAATAGCAATCATAATTTAAAACAGGGTAATAAATTAAAGTTGTATTAAATAATTTGGTGTTTAAATTTAAACTATGTTTTTGTTTTTCAATATTTATTGCTCTTTCTTTATCTTTTTCAAATTCATTAACCTTTTTCTCAAGTTCTTCATTAATTTCTTTTTCAGTTTTTTTTGCAGATTTTTTCAGGTTATTTTTTAACTCCTGAATTTCCTGAATAAAATGTCTATTAATTCTTTCTATTTCTTTACTTAATTTTTCCGATAAATTTTGTGCTAATGATGTGATTTTTGGTTGTGTTAATTCTTTGACTTTTTCTTTCGCAATATTATACGGTTCTTTTATGTCCGGCATTATCACGTCTCTTTTATTCCCTTCAGTAATAATATAACTTGCTAAATCTCCGTCGATAATTTTATTTTCATATAAATAAATGTCATTAGTCATTTTTTCTTTTTCATTTAGATATTGAAATGATGTATTAAATGTAAATCTAAAAAAGAAATTATTTTTTTTCTTTGGAATTAATTTTTCAATTTGGCAGTTATTTAATTTAATTCTTTTTTTAATTTCTTTTTCAAAATCAATATCAAAATTTATTTTTAATAGCGTAGTGCTTCCTTGCTCTTCTAAAAAGTTTGATATGGTTTTTAGCAAATAATTCCCTTTTTCAATAAATTCACTTTGTGAATTTTTGTCTTCAGATTTAAAAACAAATATGTAAGGAGATTTTTTCCCATAAAATTTTTCAAATTTTGCCGGAACATTTGAAATAACTAATGAATTTCCTTTTTCAATTACTGTTGATTGTAAATTTTCGAAAAATTTTATAATAAATTGCTTTATTGAATCTGCCTCATTTTCCATTAATTTACTAAAAAACACGGTTATATAAGGATTTTGCAAATCTTTGATTATAGTTTTGAAAAAAAGAAATTTTAAATAGTTCAGTGAATTAGGGATTTTATGCATTTTGGAAAGTATGCGTCATCATTTTATAATTTTTTTCCAATTGTTTTGGATTCAGATGATCCAGCAAAAATTTATAAAATACTTTTGTTTCAGAATGATATAATTGGTGCAAATTCTGTTTTAACAAAATATGGTGTAAGAGCATTAAATAAAATTCCTGATACTTGTTCAAAATCCGGAAAAATAATTACTTATAATAATTTTATTCCTGCATTTGATGTAAAAGTTAGCGATAAATTATTAATTCAAACAATTTATGAAATGTATGAAATTCAATTTTTTCCCGATTTAATTAAAGAATTGACTACAGAAGCAGGAGGGAGAGGAATTTTTTATGAAGGAAAACTTACTGATTTCCCTGATTTTTCTCATTTAAAAGGAAAAGAAGATTATGATACTTGTGAAGGAATTTATAATCCCAAATTAAGAAAATTTATTGCCAATCCAATAAATTATGCTGGCTTTCATGAATATGCACATTTAGTTAATGATCTTATTGGTAAAATGATATATAGCCAAAGCATTTCAAATATGAATGTTGTAAAAAATGAAATTTTAAAAAATGAAGGATATAAAAATAATGAGGAAATAGATGAATTTGCAACATTTTTGATGGAAGTTTTCTTTAGTAGAAGAACAATTAAAAATATGAATAAATATGTGTTAGAATCAAAATTTCCTAAAACAAATGAAATATTAGAAGATCTTGTAGATAAAACTTACAAAACATATTATTAATATTAAGAAAGATTAAGATTATAGTTTAATAACCTTTAAATAATTAGAGTTCATGGAATTTTTACTATGTTTGAACCATTTAGTTCTGAACCGGAAAGAATAAGTGAATATCTTAAATGGCAGGAAATTTTTAATTTTGAAGGCGGGGAATTTTATCAAAATAATCCTATTCTTCAAGAACATATGTCCGATAAACCTTTGAATATGAGGAATCTTCTTTTATATCACGGTGATTACGCCAGAGCTAATAAAGTTTTAACTAAATTTGGAGTTAAAGCTTTGGATAAAATTTCAGATAAATATACCTTTTCAGGTTATAAAATTACTTATAATGATATTACTCCTTTTTTTGAAGTAAGAGTTAGTCCAAATTTATATGTTCAAACAATTTATGAAATTTATCAGATTCAATTTTTTCCGGATGTGATTAAAAAATTAATTATTAAAGGTAATGGTCGGGGAATATTTTATAATGGAAAACCTACTGATTTAGCAGAGTTTGCTGAATTTAGAGGTAAAAAAACAAATTATGAGCCTTATTATCCTTTTGATGAATGTTGGGGGATTTGTAATTTTGGATCAAAAACTTTTGTTGCACAACCTCATAATAATATTGGATTTCATGAATTTGCACATTTATCGGATTATTTTGTTGGAAAAGTATTATTTGGTGATTTCCTTTCTGAAAATTCTTTAGTAAAATCTGATTTTAACAAACTTCAGGGTGGCATGCTTTTTGGGGATTTTTGTGAAACTTCATGTGAATTTTTGGCTCGTTTTATGGAAAAATATTTTAGCAGAGATTTTGAAAAAAAAGTCTTATATAATAAATTCCCGCATACTACTAGATTTTTAGATGACATTTTAGATTCGTTAGTGAAGAAATATTAAAAGAATTAGATTTAAAAATGATGAATTTAATACTAAGTTATGGCTGAAATATATTTTGCAAAATTTCCAAAAAAAAGAATTAGTCCTGAAGTTTTTTCTAAAGGTAAATCTCTTGCGTTTAAATTAGATGAAATGATTATTAACCAAATTGCTAAAAACGGTTCTATTGATGAGGAATTAGGATCTAATTATTATGGTGTTGGAGTAGCAAGAGTAGATAATGGTTTAGTTGATATTCCTGAAAATTATAAAAATGATATTTATCTAGAAGTTATGTTTGGTAAAGGACGACCGGATTATTTGGAAATTCCTGGTGAACTTGAAGGAATATTAATTTTTGAAAGCATACTACTAGATTTTTAGATGACATTTTAGATTCTTTAGTAAAGAAATATTAAAAAAATTAGATTTAAAAATGATGAATCTCATACTAAGATATGGCTGAAACATTTGTTTGTGGATTTCCTAAGAAAAAACTTAATGCAGAAGAAAATGAAAAAAGAGAAATGGATTTTAGGCAAGCTAAAAATCTTTCAACAAAACTATATAAAATGATTGATTATCAAGTTGGAGATAATAGGGGATTTCTTGTTGGTGTTATTATAAGAAGAGTAAACCCAGAAAAAAATCAAATTCCTAAAGGTTATAATCAGAATGTTTATCTCACCGTTTTGCATACAACTGAATTTAAACAGTACAGAGATTTAATTATTCCTAAAAAATATAATGATTTATTAGTTCTTAGAGAAGAATCGG
>DATDUI010000042.1:0-6913 GCA_035290465.1 Candidatus Nanoarchaeia archaeon
TTTCATTATAAACAATCAGAATATTATCAAGGGGCTCAAAACCAATTTACATATCGTTTTGATGATCCTAAATTTAATATTCTTTGGCCAATTAATAATTCAGAGATTATTTTATCGAAAAGGGATGATATTTAATTAAAAAGCATTTTTATTTATTTTTTTGTAACAATTCTGTGTGCAAACGAGTTCCTGGAAAAGGCATGCAAGTAGAAAGTTGATATTTTCTATATTTGCTCGGTTTATGAGGAAATCTCCTATTACGTTTATAACCCATATCTTTCAAGATTTTCATATCTTTTTGATGTATCTCCTCTGTTTGTTCTGGCAAATTTTTCATCATTGTTAGATGAATCATTAGTTTAGGATATTTTTCTGAGAGGTATTTTATTGTTTTTAAAAAATCTATTCTTTCCAATCCTTTATTGATTCTTTTTAATACATCTACATTAAATGTCTCTAAACCAAATCTCATTCCGACGCATCCTGAATCAACCATTTTATCATAAAGCCAATCTGGTGAACAATCTAATCTTCCCATCATTGTCCAAGGAATACCAATTTTTTTTAATTCG
Organism: Candidatus Nanoarchaeia archaeon; assembly: GCA_035290465.1. Taxonomy (GTDB): domain Archaea; phylum Nanobdellota; class Nanobdellia; order Pacearchaeales; family GW2011-AR1; genus GW2011-AR13. Next base: position 573 of record DATDUI010000042.1, read on the forward strand.
TCGCATAATTCGCTTATCCTTTCTGTTCCTAAATTAAATGTATCATCATCAAAAAATATACTCTTATAATTATGTTTCTTTACGCACTCTTTAATCTCTTTTGCAATTTTTTTAGGATCTCTTAAAGCGACTTTACCTTTGTACATAGTTTGCGGCCATAAGCAATATGAACATTTAAATGGGCAACCTTTACTTCCCCAGATTTGTAATTGAGGTCTTTGTGTAGGCATGGAAAAATCATAAAAATTGCTTGAGCAATTAAAATTTCGATATGGAAAAGGAATTGAGTCCAATTCAGTAATAACCTCTGATTCATAAATTCCTGGTTTTTTTGTGTTAACCATCTCCCAAGAACTTTTTATATATTCTCCTTTCAGTAAATAAGTAATATATGGATGTTTTATTTTGATTTTTTCAGCTTCTGATGTTAAATGAGGTCCTGCTAAGGCAACTTTTGTAAATTTTGAAATTTCCTTTGCCATCCAAAGGTCTATATCTATTGTTGGGGCTGAGCATTCTATTACGACTATGTCTGCGTTTTCATTTTTTACTTGTTTTAAAAAATGACTATATGAATACTGCGCTTCTGCAATAGAGTCAATTAATCCCACTTCAATTCCTTTTGATTGTAAATAACTTGTTGCATAAGCCATTATAAATGGAAAATTTATTGCCCCAATTGGTGGGCTCGCTGACCAAGGCCATCTCGAACCCGCTCTTACACCAAATTTTAATTTAGAAAAAGAACAGAGAAAATTTATCAATCTATATAACGGTCTCACACTATAAAATTTTTGATTAACTTTAAGTATTTTAAGAAGAATATGATTCTTTAATTTAATATCATTTTTTGGAAAATTAGAATTATATCTGACAAAGGGGGGATTTACAAATAAAACTTTCATTGTATTTTTTCTAAATATTTATATAGTATTTTCATTCTTGATTCCATGGAAGCATTTTTAATAGCATATTCATACCCTTTTTGTGCAATTTTTTCTCTCTCTTCAGGATTTTTAAGATAATATTTTATTTTATTTATTAAGTCCTCATCGCCTTCTGTAAAAACTACGCATCCTTTTAATAATTTTTCCGTAATTTCTGAATAGTCTGTTATTACAAAGCCTTTGCAAGCAAGAATTTCAAAAATCCTTGCAGTTATAACTCCCCAATCAAGGCTATCTTGTCCTGTGCAGTTTAAATTAATTTTAGAACTACTATATAATTTAGGAGTATCTGATTGAGATATTCTCCCTTTAGAAATTTTCATGAATTTTTCTTGATAGATTGGAAATTTATAGTGTTTCCAAATTTTAAATGCTAATTTTAATTTATCTCTTTTTGATGGGCCCCAATGTCCAAAAAGGCCGAAATTAAAATTTGTTGCAGGAAGGATATATTTTGTTGACCTTTTTTCTCCTTTGATATCATTACCAACATAAGAAACATCAAATGCAAAATCTTTTTCATCTTTTACTGGTGTAAAAAAATTTGTGTCAACTCCAAAAGGTAAAAATAATCCTTCTCCACCGGATTTTTGATGAATTTGAAAAAGTTTATTGGAAATAAATATATAGCCGTCATATTTTCTTTGTTGAAATTTTTTCAAAGCATTTTCAGAACCTTCTGCATAACTATTCTGTAGGTATGCTATATGCTTATTAGCTAATTCTTTTTTCGGTTCACTATCATTTAAGTAAATCATTATATCTAATTTTTCTTCAGGTAATTCATTTGTGGTGTATAACCTTGCAGAATCTATCTGCGGAAAATTTTTTAAAGTTTTACACATAGACTCAGCATACATATGATCCCCAATATAGCCATCGCCCCTGTTCCAGAATGAATAAAATCCGATTTTCATAAAATAAAAATTAAAATAGACTTTATAAAAATTATCATAAATTCTTTTAAAATAATAATATTAATAAATCCTTAAATTATAAGAAAATATGAATAAAGATAAAATCGATGTTATTTATAATATCGGAGTTGAATTTGGTGGAGTGGGTACGGGGAATATTGCTTATAATGCAGTTAAGTGGGGAGCATATAAGCATAATTCTTTGAAGAAACTTCTTTGCAGGACTAATAAGAGTAAAGATATTCCAAAAAATAAAGTTTATTCTTTCCCTTGGCTGAGATATGTTATGTTACCTTTTAGAGCTTTACAAATGTGGTTTAAATGGAATTGGATATGTCCTTTTCCTTATGTGGATCCAATCTATGGATATCTTGCTTCAAAAAATGTAAATAAATGTGATATTTATCATGGTTGGTGTGGTTATTCATTAATGGGAATAAAACGAGCAAAAAAACTTGGAGCGATAACTATCGTAGAATGTGCTTCTCCACATCCAAGAAGCAAATTATTAAGTGATGAATTTAAAAAATACCATAAAGAATTTCAAGTAGATGAAAAAATTATTAAGAGGAATGAAGTAGAATTGGCAGCCGCAGATTATATTTTAATTCCTTCTGATTTTGTTGAAAAAAGTTTTTTAGAAAAAGGGTATGATAAGAATCGGTTAATAAAAATACCTTTTGGAGTTGATTTAAAAAATTTTTCTACAACAAAAAATAAAAATGATAATAAATTTAGGGTTATATTTGTTGGAAGTGTTCAATTAAGAAAAGGTATTCAATATTTATTAAAAGCATGGGACGAATTAAAATTAAAAAATGCTGAATTGTTAGTTGTTGGTAGAATTTGGCCTGATGCTCAGGAAGTTTGTAAAAATTATTTTGATAATCCTACAATTAAATTTCTTGGTTTTGATTCTAATCCCAAAAAATATTATGAAAAATCTGATGTTTTTGTATTCCCTTCTATAGAAGAAGGTTCAGCACTTGTAAGCTATGAGGCTATGGCTTCAGGTTTACCTTTAATTGTAACTCCTAATACTGGTTCTGTTATGAGGGATGGAAAAGAAGGATTTATAATTCCAATTAGAAATGTAAATAAATTAAAAGAAAAAATAAAATATATGTATAATCATCCTGAAATTGTTAAAAAAATGGGAAAAAATGCAAGAAAGCTTGTGGAACAATATTCTTGGGAAAAATATGGAGAAAATTTATTTAAAGAATATTTGAGGATTTTAGATGAAAGAAAAAATAAGTAAGGGAATTAATTTATTAGATAACAATTTACAGGAAAGAATACTTGGTTTTAGAGAATTTGAAGCATCTTATATTAATGCTAAATTAATTGGAGATAAAAAAAAGGTTTTAAATATTGGTTGCCTTTGGGGAAGAGATTATTATTTTTTGAAATGCTTGGGCAAAGAGGTTTATAATTTTGATTTAGGAGACCAAAAATTACCTAATATGAATATTGGAGATATTTCAAAAAGAACTAAATTTAAAGATAAGGAATTTGATGCCATTTTAATTGGTGAGGTTATAGAGCATTTATTTGAAGATGTAAATGCATTAAAAGAAATAAGACGAATATTAAAAGATGATGGAAAATTAATCTTGAGTGTTCCTTATTTTGATGATGACTTAGCAGAATTTCATGTAAGAATGCATTCAAAAAATTCAATTATTCGATTATTGGATTATACTGGTTTCAAGGCAGAAAAGCATCTATTTAGGGGAGGAGTTATTAGTATTCCATTAATTACTTCTTTTTTAAAGATTATAGCAAAGATTAGTCCTCCTTTACGTATGAATATTTTATTTTTTCTTGCAAAACTAGATTTTAAACTTGGGGAAAGAAATTATTGGTTCTTTAAATTTTCAAGATCCTATGGGGGATATTTATTAGCTAATAAAGGTAGGAAGATAGATTTTGTAAAAATAAATAAAGTTTGTTTTGTAGATAATCGAGATTAAATAAATATTTCTATTAACAAAAATTTTTGTAATATTCTTTTTATTTCAATTTGGATTTTTTAAGGGCTCTGGGCAGAGCCAATAATTTCGTAAGATTTAAAACAATAACTTCTTATATAAAAATATGAACCTCATCAGGGCTGTAAAACATACAATTAATGGAGATTTGTATGAAAATTTAGATATGATTTTTCCATGGAAATTTAGGAAAATAGTAAGAAGATTTTTGTATAAAAATTATTCTTCAATGTTAACTAAAGATAAAATCAAAAAATTATTAAAGAAAGAAAATCCAATTATTTTAGAAATTGGTGCAAATAATGGGAGGGACACAAGAGAATTTTTGTTTACTTTTAAAAATTGTAGTATCTATTGTTTTGAACCGGATTTAAGGGCAATAAGAAAATTTAAAGATCGAGTTCAAGATAGGAGATGCAAACTTTTTGAAGTAGCAGTTGGAGATCATGATGGGTTTGCAACTTTTTATATTAGTGCTGGTTGGGGAATGAAGGGGGGATGGGACGGTGCTTCTTCAATAAAAAAACCAAAAGAGGTATTGAAATTAGGTTTGACCTTTGAAAAAAAAATGGAAGTGAAAACCCTCAAATTAGATACTTGGGTTAAAGAAAATAATATAGAAAAAATAGATTTTATTTGGGCAGATGTTCAAGGTGCTGAGAGGGATTTAATCGTCGGGGGTATAAAAACCTTAAATGATAAAACAAAATATCTTTATACTGAATTTTCTGATGAAGAACTTTATGAAGGATAACCAAATTTAAAAGAGATTTGCAGATTGTTACCAACTTTTGAAATAGTTGGTATATTTGATGGATCTAATGTTTTATTAATAAATAAGAAGTTTAAATAATCTTTAAAAATTGTTATTCTTGAATTAATTATTGGTTCAAAGATTCTATTTATAAAAATATAGAATTTAAATAGAAATATTATTAAATCCTTTTATTTTATTTCTTTTATGAAAAAATGTTTAATTACCGGATCAGGAGGGCTTATTGGTTCTGAATCTGTTAACTTTTTTGCAGAAAAGGGTTTTCTTGTATCTGGAATAGATAATAATTTAAGAAAATATTTTTTTGGAGAAGAAGGAGATACTTCTTGGAATGTAAATAAATTAAAAAAGAAATGGAATAGTTATGCCCATTATGATGTAGATATAAGGGATAAACAAAAAATTGAAGAAATTGTTAAAGAAAATAAATTCGATTTAATAATTCATTGTGCCGCACAACCCTCTCACGACTGGGCTGCTAGAGAACCTTTTACAGATTTTGAAATAAATGCAAATGGTACCTTAAATTTATTAGAAAATTTTAGAAAATATTGTTCTGAAGGGGTTTTTATTTTCACCTCTACAAATAAAGTTTATGGTGATTTACCCAACAAATTACCTTTAATAGAATTAGAAACGCGTTATGAAGTTGATGAATCTCATAAATATTCAAAGAATGGTATTGATGAGACAATGCCAATTGACCAATCCAAACATAGTCTCTTTGGTGCATCAAAAGTTGCAGCAGATATCCTTGTACAAGAATATGGTAAATATTTTAATTTAAAAACCGCTTGTTTTAGGGGGGGGTGCCTCACTGGACCTGCACATAGTGCAGCCGAATTGCATGGTTTTTTAGCATATCTGATAAAATGTGTTGCGACTGAAAAAAAATATTCTATTTTTGGATATAAGGGTAAACAGGTTAGAGATAATATTCATTCTTATGATTTAGTTAATGCATTATATAATTTTTATTTAAACCCTCGTTGTGGAGAAGTATACAATATGGGGGGGTCAAGGCATTCAAATATTTCTATGATGGAAGCTATAGAAAAAACGGAGAAAATTTTAGGAAAGAGAGCAAATGTGGAATATCTGGATAAAAATCGATCTGGTGATCATATCTGGTATATTTCTGATGTTTCTAAATTTAAAAATCATTATCCAGAATGGAAATATAAATATGATATTGATATGATTTTAAATGAAATTTGTTCTGTATTTAAAGAGAACAAAAATTAAATCTCTTTGTTTTTGGATTAAATCTAAAATGGAAAAAGGAAAAATTTTAATTACAGGTGGTGCAGGATATATTGGTTCGCATACGATTCATTATTTAATAACCCAAGGGATTAATAAAGAAGATATTTTAATTTTTGATAATTTAGAAAGAGGTAATTTAGATTTAATCCCAAAGGATATTATTTTTATTAAAGGGGATTTAAAAAATAAAATAGAAATTGAAGATGTTTTTAATAACTTTCCTGAAATTGTTGCCGTAATACATTTTGCAGCATATGCTTATGTCGGAGAAAGTATGGAATTTCCTAAAAAATATTTTGAGAATAATATTGTCGGGGGTTTAAATTTATTAAATTCTATGAAAGAGCATGATGTTAAAAAAATCGTTTTTTCCTCAACATGTGCAACTTATGGGGATCCTCTTAAGTTGCCAATTGATGAGAATCATGTTCAAAAACCTACA
>DATDUI010000043.1:0-15195 GCA_035290465.1 Candidatus Nanoarchaeia archaeon
AAAAATTAGTGCAGATCATTTATTATATGTTAGCTTAAAATATACTAAAACATGTGATGTTATTATTAATTTAATTTTTAGATGGAGACGTATGATTGATGTGAGTATTGATGCATTACTTGAAAAAGCTCATGAAAAGAAGAAAATTTCTGAAGTTTCAACAAATCCCGTCGGTAAAATTGAACAAATAAAAAAAATATTCAAGGATGATAAGAACTTTTTAGAAGTTATTGAGATGTATGAAATGTTTAAAAAAATTGATGAGCTACGAAAAGAGAGAATTGGAGAATTCAGGAAAAATGTTGCATTGAAGGTTATGTATCGTGGTAAAGAGATTAATATTAATTTAGAGCAATTAAAGATTTATGCTGACAATCTCGAAAAGTTTATAAGTACGACTAAACAATTCCTTTTATCAAAGTAAGAAGGTTTATCTTCTTTATAGTTTAAGAATTTCTTAAACAAATTTAAGATCAATTGGTAAAAGAAAAATGTCAAAAATTATTGTTATAACCTCCGGAAAAGGGGGCGTAGGTAAGACTACTACTTCTATTAATTTGGGTGCAGCAATGAATTTTTTTGGGGAAGATGTTTTAATCATTGATGGTAATTTAACGACGCCAAACATTGGTCTTCATTTAAATTCTCCGGAAGTTCCAATTAATCTTAATCATGTTTTAGCTAATAAAGCAGAAGTTTTTGAAGCAATTTATGAGCATGAATCAGGGCTTAAGATTTTGCCTGCTTCTTTGTCGGTTAAAGAGTTGACACAAATTAAACCTGAAAGAATTAAGAATTTTAAAAAAGAGTTCAAAAAGATGTCTAATTATATTATTGTTGATTGTGCAGCGGGATTAGGTCATGAAGCTACAGCAGTTATTGAATTAGCAGATGAATTAATTGTTGTTACAAATCCTGAAGTTCCTGCAATTACTGATGCTTTAAAGACAATTAAACTTGCAGAGCATTTAAATATCCCGGTTATGGGTGTGATTATTACTCGGGTTAAAAAAAATAGAATTGAAATGCAACCTGATACGGTTAAAGAAATGCTTGAAACTCCAATTTTAGGGATGATTCCGGAAGATTTGGCAGTTGCTGAATCTTTAAATTATAAAGATGCTGTAATTCATACTTCCCCAAAAAGCAATGCGTCAAGAGCTTACAAAGAGATTGCAGCCCAGATTATTGGTGCACATTATGATTCAAACAAAGATAAAGAAAAAATGTATCTAATTATTCTTAGACGACTTGGTTTGATTAGATAATTATGATTTGAAAAATATGATTATTCTGGGAGAACTTTATTTGTAAAATGAATTATTTAAAGAATTATATCTTTTTTTTGTTAATTCTAAGTAGTTTTTGTCTATCTCAATTCCGACATATTTTCTTTCAAATTCAGTTGCAACAATTCCTGTTGTTCCAGAACCATTAAATGGATCTAAAATTGAATCTCCTTTTTTGGAGTGTGCAATAATTATTCTCTTCAATAATTCTAAAGGTTTTTGAGTTGGATGTTTACCATGAATTTTTTCTCTTTGTGGAGTTAATGGAATATTCCAAATAGATTTCATTTGTTTTCCAATAGGACTAATTTTGTCATCCCATTTTTTCATGGAATTATAATCAAAATAATGTTTCGCTTCCTTTATTTTTTTTGCACAAATTAATGTTTCATGTGAATGTGCAAAATAACGGCAAGAAAGATTTGGAGGAGCATTTGGTTTAAACCAAATAATTTCGTTAATTATTTCAAATCCTAATAATTTCAAAGCATAACCTATCTGATAAATACTATGATGAGTTCCTGAAACCCAAATAATTCCGTCATCTTTTAAAATCCTTTTACATTCAAATAACCATTTATATGAAAATTTAAAATCTTCATCAAATCCTTTAGATTTATCCCAATCACCTTTGTTTACTGATACCATTTTTCCCCCACTACAAGAAATTCCCCCATTAGAAAGATTATAAGGAGGATCTGCAAAGATTAAATTGAAAGATTTTTCTTTAAATTTAGGTAATATTTCAGTGCAATCTCCATGATAGAGGTCAAAATTTTGGGATTTGAAAAAGAGAGTCATTTTAAATAAGGAATGTAAGTTTCAGCAGTATATTTTGCTTCGATTAAACTTTCTATTGCAAAGGTTTCAACATATTTTAAACTTTTATTATTTTTAAAAATATCTAACCTCCAATCTCCTTCTTCATCTTCTTCTTCATCATCTTCTTCTTTTCTTAAATGAAAATAAAATTTATCATTTTCAGCCTCAAAACAATTTTTATCCAATTTAGTCCATTTCATATTTCTTAACTTATCCTTAACTTTATTTAAATATATTAAGTATTTAAACTTTATGTATGAATTGGGAAAAATATGCTTGGCTAAGAAGAGGAAATAGAAGAATTGAAATTTTAAAACAGATTTCAAATTCTAAATCTCCAGTTACAGTTAAAGAAATAAAAATAAAATGCAAAATAGCTTTGCCTCAATCATCGATAACAATAAAGGAGCTTTTAGATAAAAATTTAATTGAATGCTTGAACTTAAAAGATAAAATTGGAAAATTATATATAATAACGAAAGAGGGTACATCTTTATTGGGGGTCATTCAAAATGATTGATGGAGGAAAGGGGGGAGCAAAAACAAATGTTCATGGATTAGCATTTGAGAAAAGAGTTGATTTAAGAAAAGTTTTTGAGGGATTAGAGGGTTATGAGGTAAGAGAAAATGATTTGTATTTTGAAGGAAAAATTGTAGGTAAATTTTATAAAAAACATGGTTTATATTCTGAACTTTTAAAAGAATACAAAATTGATATATCTAAAAGAATCTCAAAAAAACTTTTGCCAGACGAAACTTTACTTGTTTTAAAATCAAATACTCTTTTTATTATTGAAATGAAATTCCAAAAAATTTCTGGTTCAGTTGATGAAAAATTACAAACATGCGATTTCAAATTAAAGCAATATCAGAAAATTTTGAAAGATTCTTCAATCAAAGTAAAATATATTTATGTATTAAATGATTGGTTCAAAAAACCAGAATATAAAGATACATTGGATTACATCAAGTCCGTTAATTGCGACTATTATTTTAATGAATTAAAGTTTTCTGTATTGGGATTGCCAGAAATTAAAAAATAAAACTTTAGGATAATAATATTTATAATATTCTTTTTCTAATTATGACCATGAAGGCATTAGATACGATTGATGCAACACCTGGAAAAAGGATATATACATCTATTATTGCAGATTATGACCTTGAGCGTGCTCTTTGCGAATTAGTAGATAATGCTTTAGATAATTCAAAGAAAAATAAATTGCAAACTGTTGAAGTAAATATAGAGTTAGAAAAAGGGTCTCAGACAATTTCCATAAAAGATAATTCTGGGGGAGTAGAAGATCTTAAAAATCTAATTTCTCCGGGAGAATCAGGAAATAATCCTCAAGAAGATATTATCGGTATGTTTGGAGTGGGTACAAAAAGAGCAACAGTAGCACTTGCAAATATCATTGAAATAAAAACTAGAATAAAAGGAAAAAGAACGAAAATATTAAAATACGATGAAGATTGGGTAGTTAAAGATCCTTCTTGGTATATAACTCCTTATGAAGCTGAAAATTACGAAGAGGAAATATCTGAATCAAATACACAAGTAAATTTATCGAATCTAAGAAAATCCTTTGATGATCATTATATAAATAAGATAAAAAAATATTTTTCTCAAATTTATGCCTATTACTTGCATGAGGGAATATTAATATTAAAAGTAAATGAAGAACAAATCAAACCTCATTTTTATGATAATTGGACTTATGCTCCAAGTTATAATCCAACAAAATACTCTGGATTTGTTCAGATAGGTTTGAGAAAAGTTAAAGTTGAAATTTATTCAGGTCTTTCAAATAAATCTTCTGCATCTGATGATTGGGGAGTTCATATCTATTGTAACAAAAGATTAATCGGTAAAAATTTAAAAACAGAAGAAGTGGGATTTGGAAATGGCCAAGCTGGAAAACCTCATGTAAGTATATCCTTATTGAATGTATTAGTTTTTCTTTCTGGAGATGCAGAATTAATGCCTTGGAATAGTAGCAAATCTGAGATAAATTATTCTCATGAATTATTTAAGAAGATTCAATCATCGATTAAAGAAGCTGTGATAAATAATGCAAAAATCTCTCGAGCATTAGAGGGTAAATGGAATGAAGAATTGTTTAAATATAGTACTGGAGAAATTAAAGAGCAATTTGTAACATTTGATAAAGGTCTTAAAAAAAATTTACCCCCAATTCCTCCTTCTAAAAAAACTGATGAAAAAAAGATACAAGAACTAAATAAAAAATTATTTGATTCAAAACCTTGGCTAAAAGGAATTTTTGGGGGAATTGAAACATTTGAAATTTTAAACAAAAAAACATTTTTTGGTAAAAATAGATATCTATTAATCTTATTGGATAGTCTCTTAGAAATCTCATTTAAAGAATTTCTAGTTAATAATGAAACAAATTTTTATTCAGATATCCAATTATTAAATTTATTTAAACAAAGACATTTAGTACAAAATGAAATAAAAAGATATCCAAAAGGAAATAAAATAAATCGTTCTGAATGGAATAATATTAATCATTTTAATAGATTAAGAAATAAATTAATTCATGAAAGGGTCACTGCAGAAATTTTAGAAGAGGATATAATTAAATTTTACGAAATAATAAAATCCGTTTTAACAAAAATATTTGGATTCGATTTTAAGATTCAATAATTCATAATCACTACTTCTTTAACTTTTCCCCTTTTTTCTGCATTACAGTTAATCATTCTAGAAGCATGGACTAATTTAGTTTCATATTTTGAATATAAATCTAAAATAAACTTGGCATTACTATTTGATAGCATAACTTTAGCACCTTTTTTATCTAATGCAACAAATAAATCAAATAATTTTTTATGTTCTTCTTCTAAAAAGTTATCTTTAGCATAAGTTGTAAAACTTGATTTATTTAATGGGTAATAAGGAGGATCAAGGTAAACAAAATCTCCTTTTTTTACATTAGGTAAAATTTTTTCAAAAGATTGAAATTTTATTTCAACTTTTTTTAATAATTTAGAAATTTCATTTAATTCCTTTTCTTGAACAATTCCCGGATTTTCATATTTACCCATAGGAACATTAAACTCCCCCTTAGAATTAACACGATATAATCCATTAAAACAAGTTCTATTTAAATAAATAAATCTCGCTGCACGAGAAAGTTTAGACATGATTTCAATATCTTCACTTCTGACTTTTGTATAAAATTCTTTACCTTGTTTTGTATGTTTAATTTTATATATTTTAAGTAAATCAATTAATTCCTCAAGATTATCTTTAACTACTTCATAAACATTAATTAATTCTTCATTAATATCAGATAAAAAAAATTTTTTTGGTTTTTTAGTTTTTATAATATAGAATGCAACCGCTCCACCTCCAACAAAAGGTTCATGATAATTGTTAAATTTTTTTGGGAATAATGGTTCTAATTGGGACAATAATTGTCTTTTTCCACCAGCCCACTTAGCAATTGCCAAATTCACCCCTTTTTCCATAATTGATCAAAATAATATTTCTTTAAATAACTTCTCACTTAATCAACCCAATTTGTTTTAACAACTCTAATCTCTTTTCATGTTCTTCCTTATCAATTTCTTTATTTTCAACTGTTGCTTTTAGTTTTTCTTTATCCTGGTCTTGACTCTTAATGATTTTCTGCATCATTCTATTTTTTCGTGATGGAATTGCCATTTTTTAAACTAATAATTTTTATTTTAAAAATTATTCCCTTTTATACCATTCAAGATTTCATCTTGCTTTTTTCTTGAATTATAAGTTTTTCCAAAACTTACTAAAATTGTGTTAACTTTGCTCCAAGATTTTTTCGGAAAAAGATTTTCAAGGTCTTCTTCTATTTTGTGAGAATTTTTGTTTTTTGTCCAGCCTAATTTTTGTGAGATATATGAAACGTGTGTATCAACACCGATGGCATTCTTGCCTTTTTGACTTAAATAAACATTTGCAGTTTTTCTTCCAATTCCAGGAAGCAAGATTAATTCCTCGATTTTATCCGGAATTTTAGAGTTATAATCTTTTACCAAGATTTTTGATAGATTCAAGATATTTTTAGATTTATTTTTATAAAAATTTACAGGGCGGATTATTTTTTCAATCTCGTTTAATTTTGCTAATGAAAGTTTTTTTACATCTGGATAGTTTTTGAATAATTCCTGACAAATTTTAATTGTCGTCTCATCTCTTGTTCTTGCTGAAAGCAAAATCGCGGTTAAAGTTTGAAAATCATTTTGCCAGCCTTGTGAAGCTAAACGCATAAAGGAAGATTTAGTTTCTAAAAATTTTAATTGTTTTAATGCAGTTTTTTGATTCATGTTAAAATTAACTTAAATTGCACAAGATAATTCAGAATTTGGTAATCGTTCATCAATCCTTTCATAAATAATTGGTTTATATTCTATAGATTTATTTCTTATTAACAATCCAAAAGTTAATTCTATTTTTATTATCCCTTCTTTTACAATTGAATTCATTCTAAATCCATTTAAATTTTTAAGATGATTTTTAGTAATATTAAAAAAATCTTTTGCATTAAAAATCTGCAATCCCACAATAAAATTTTCTTCATCAAAATCAATAACCAAATCCCCTAATTCAATTGAATGAGAATATTCTCTATTTTTAACTTTAAAGAAAAAAATATCATTTTTAAAATCATAATCAAATTCACCAGGCTTATTTAATTGTTTCATTGTTTTGTATACCAATAGATTGTTTAATATTCAAAAAAAAGAAAGTTACTATATAAATTTTATTAATTGTTAAATCTAATAAAATTTTAAGATATTTATTTTTATAATTATAAATTACTGCCAAATTACCATTTTTTTGTTTAATTATTTCTTTAGGTTTTAGATTAAAAATTATTCTGACTATTTCTTCTTGAGTATAAATCTTTCTTTGTTTTTCACTTAATCTAAAATTACTATGAAATGTAAATTCAATATTTTTTGCAGTATATGCTTTTACTTTTTTAAAAAATACATCAATTCTTATTTTTCCATTACTTTTATGTTCATTAATCATATTATATTCAAAAGATATAAATTTAACTTTTAACCAACATTTGCACCAACCTCAATATCTTTTTCCGGAGAGATTAAAATTACTTTTGAATGCTCCTCGTTTGATGCTGCAAGTAACATGCCTTGGCTGGTAATCCCCCTCATAATTCGTGGAGCGAGATTTGCTACAACTATTACTTTTTTATCTAATAATTCATCTTTAGAATAATATTCTTTTATTCCTGCACAAATTGTTCTTTTTTCTTCTCCTAAATCAACAGTTAATTTGTAAAGTTTATCTGCATTAGGGATCTCTTCGGCATCAATTATCTTTCCGACTTTTAATTGCACTTTTACAAAATCATCATAAGTTATTATTCCTTCAGTCATTTTTAGCCAAACATCCTTTCAAGGAAAGATTTTTTCTTTCTTATTGTTAATTGATAGATATTATCTCTGTCTTTAAAATTTTCGTTTAGCCTTGAATCATTTGAAAAAACATAAGATAAAATAGTTTCATATCCTTCCTGATGAATTAAGTTTCTTATTGAACTTAATGCTTTTACTAAATCTTTTCCGGTTAATGATCCTCCTTCAATGGTTTCAACGACTTCGTCTAAACCTTCATTAATAAGATTTCTCAAATTAGTTAGATATTGTTTAGGGTCATTTTTTGTTATTCTTCTTATATCAAGATATTTTACTCTATCGCTATAACTTAATTGAAAATAATTTTCCTGATCAAATAAATCTGCAATATTATTTTTATTTTTCATTTAAATTTCTCCATTATTTACTAATTTAATAAAATGCTCAAAACTTCGGTCGTATGTTTTTTCGGCATCTTTTGTAAAACAACAAGCAGGCAATTGTCTTTTGATTAAATGGCTCTTTAAACAATCACAACATTTACCTTTTTTACTGCAACCTTTATAAGTGCAGGGACAGTTTAAAATATTTTCTTTTATTTTACAATCCATCTTAAGATTAAAAGAAAATTATCGATTATAAATTTAATTGTTTAAAATCTTACTTAATTTTGGGATAGAATCTATATGAATTATTTTTAATGAATCACTTAATATTTTATCTATATGATATTGTCTTTCAAAATAACTTGCAAGTTCTTTTATTCTATCCTGATTTAATCTTGATTTATTACCCTGCATAGTTCTTTTAGAGTAAATAGTTCTAAATAAATTTTCAGACTCACTTGGGGTCTTTAAAGATTTCGTACGATTCGCATAATCAATACACTCACTAGAAACAATTTTAAAAAAATTAAATGCCTCTTGAATACTAAAATCTCTTTTATCTAAAATGTAATCTAAAAGATATTGTGCAGAAGTAAATACCTTTTCTGTTAAAACACCCGGAAGCAAGATATTTTCTTTTTTTAATTTTTCATAAAAGTTCGATACACTTCTTCCTTTTTTGTCTAAAGGATTTTCTGAAGAAAATAATTTCTGGATTAAATTTCCTCTTTTATCTTTAAATGTCCCAACGACATAGGCAATATCTTTTACATCTCTAAAATCTATTTCTACAATTGGAACTTCTAAATATTGATTCAAATGACGCTGATAAGTATGAATATCTTCAACCAAATCACGTATCTTTTGTTTTACATTTTTATCAATGGAAGAATCTCTATATAATTCAGAATAAAAGATTAATTTTTTATCCATCTAAATAAAATAAGAGAACTATTTATATAATTTTTTGAAATAAGATTATAAATTCATCCAGAATAATTTACCTTTTTGGTATGCTTCTTTATATTCTTCAATGCTTAATTTTTGAGGATTATATTTTTTGACAAATTCCTGAGCTATTTCATACAATCTGGAATAATCACTTATAATATTCCCTTCTTTGTCTCTATTTGGAGAAATTATTAAACATCCATTTCGCATTACAATTTCTTCAATCCCTTTTTTTTCTGCATATCTTATTAAAAATGACGGAAGACTCATAATATGAACCTTTCCATTTGTGTTTTCACATTGTTTACACATTTATTTTTCCTCTATTTTCTTAAATAAAATTTCGCCTTTTTTTATTTCTTTTTCAGAAAATTGTTTGATTATTTTTTCCGCACTTTCAGGAATAAACGGAACAAGCAATTTTGCGGTTGCGACGATAGATTCAGATAATTCATAAAGAATTTTTTTATCTTTTGTTTCCCAAGGTTTATTTTTTTGGACATATTCATTGCATAAGTCAATAAAGCAAAATATTTCATTTAATGATTTGTCAAATTCATAATTTTCAATTAATTTATTTATTTTTTTTTCATCTAATTGCCTAATTAATTTATTTTCGGTTTTTTCAATTCCGTTTTTTTCAATTAAACCTGCAACTCTTGAAACTAAATTTCCTAATTTATCTGCTAATTCACTATTATGCCTGTCAATTAATGCTTTTTCTGAAAAATCTCCGTCTTGTCCAAAAACAAAATTTCGGCAAAGATAATATCTTATTGTATCGGGAGAATATTTTTTTAATAATTCTAACGGTGAAATAACATTTCCGGTGGATTTAGACATTTTTTTTCCGTCAACAGTTAAAAAACCGTGCACAATTATTTCTTTTGGTAAAGGCAAGTCAGCACTTAATAACATTCCTGGCCAAATTCCTGCATGAAACCTTAACATATCTTTTCCTACAACGTGCAAATCTGTCGGCCAATATTTTTCATATTTTTTATCCGGATAACCAATACCGGTTAGATAATTAGTTAATGCATCACACCAAACATACATTACTTGTTCTGGGTCATTTGGAACAGGTATCCCCCAAGGTAATTGTTTAATATTACGAGAAAAACTTACATCCTGCAAACCATCTTTTGTTAAGGATAAAAAGTCATTTTTCCAGTGTTCGGGATAAATTTTTAATTTATCTTCTTTGACTAATTTTAAAATCTTGTCTGAATATTTTGATAATTTGAAAAAATAATTTTCCTCTTCAATTGTTTCAATTTCTAATTTTGGATGATCCGGGCATTTACCATCTATTAAATCTTTTTCAGTTACAAATCTTTCACATCCGGGACAATATGTTCCTGAATATTTTTTCTTGTAAATATCTCCTTTTTCTAATAATTTATTCCAGATTTCAATTACTCCGGGCCAATGCATTTTTTGGTCAGTTGTTCTTATAAAATTATCATTTGAAATATTTAATCCTTTGATTAATTCCTGAAAAGATTTTGAATTCTTGTCTACAAATTCTTTAGTAGATAACCCTTGTTTTTTTGCGGTTTGATAATTTTTTGTTCCATGTTCATCTGTTCCGGTTAAGAAAAATACATCTTTTCCCTGGATTCTATTCCATCTTGCTAAAACATCTGCTTCTACTACTTCTAATGCAAATCCTAGGTGTGCTGGACCATTTGCATAAGGAATTGTTGTTGCAACATAAAATTTTTTTGCCATGAAAGGTTTAACTCTTAAGAATATTTAAAGATAACTAAAGAGTAATATTTATAATCAATTTAACATTTAATTATTAAAGAAGAGATAAGGGAATCTTTGAAAAGATGGTGAGCAAAAAAAAATTATTAAAGATTGAAAAACTTAAGAGGAAAGCAAGAGATCTTAGTATTAAGGAAAGTATTTATGCTTGGGGAAGAGATTCTTTTGGAGATAAATTTGTTGCACCTTTTGCCATTGCAATTAATTCAACTAATTCGATGGTTGCTTTATTGAGTGCGGTTACAGGACTTCTTGGACCGTTATTTCAATTATTTGGTTCTCGTCTTCCAGAGCAATATCCACGAAAAAAAATTATTCTTAAGACTGTCTTTTATGAGTCATTAATGTGGTTGCCATTCATTGCAATTGCAATTTTATTTTATTTTAACATTATTCCTGAAATGTTACCTTATTTACTTTTATTTTCATTTTCATTAGTTACAATATTTTTACATTTAGGGCATCCTGCATGGTTTTCTTGGATGGGGGATATTATTAATGAAAAAGATAGAGGAAGATGGTTTGCTAAAAGAAGTCTAATCGGGGGATTTGTTTCAATAATATTGACAATTTTAGCTTCAGTTTTCTTAGATTATTTTAAAACAAAAGGCTGGATTATGTTTGGTTTTATGACTTTATTTTTCCTTGCGTTTATTGCAAGATATTCATGTTATAAAATTTATAAAATACAATATGAACCAAAAATTAAATTAAAAGAAGGATATTATTTTTCATTCTGGAGTTTTGTAATTAATGCTCCACAGACTAATTTTGGGAAGTTCACAATTTTTAGAACTTTTTTTAGTTTTGCTAATTCAATTTCAGCGTCGTTACTTGCAATTTATTTATTAAGAAATTTGCAATTTAGTTATACAATTTATATGGCTATTACTTTGTCTTTAACATTATTTTCATTGTTTGTTTTGGGGTTATGGGGAAAATTTGCAGATTTGTATGGCAATTACAGAGTTCTTTGCATTACGACGATTTTTATTCCGACTATTCCAATATTATATATTCTTTCACCTTCGCCAATTTATTTAATTTTAATCCCATCTTTAATTGGGGGTATTTCATGGGCAGGATTTGATCTTGTTGCAAGAAATTTTGTTTATGATAATGTTAGGAGAGAAAATCGGGGACTTATTGTTTCATATTATAATCTTTTAATTGGTATTGGAACATTTTTAGGTGCAGGTCTTGGAGCATTTTTAATTAAGTTTTTGACTGTAAGTTTTATTGAACCAATAGTTTTAATTTTTATTTTAGATAGTTTATTAAGGATGGCAGTGGTATTTTATTGGGTTCCAAAAATCAAAGAAGTTAAGGAAACTAAAAAATTGAGTAGAAGGAAGATTAAAAATTTATTATTTAAACAAACTAAACCTATATTAATGGAAGAAGTTCAACAGATTATGTCCATAAAAGAATATATGGAGAAAAAATAAATTTGGAGAAAATTATTTAAACGAAAAGTTTATTCTAAGAATATGTTCAACAAAAAAAAATGTCAAAATTGCAGTGAGAAGGTAAGTGAAAAGTATGATTTTTGCCCATCCTGTGGAAAACCTCTTAAAGATAAAATCGGGAAAGAAGAAGATTTTGGATTACTCGGTCAGAATGATTCAATTGAAAATCTTAATTTGGGATTGCCAAAGGGTTTGAATATGATATTTAATGCTTTGATTAAGAACCTTGATTCGCAATTTAAAGAGTTGGAAAAAGGGATTAGTTCAAACCAATTTGAAAATAATGGGATTAAAAAAAGGGGAATTAGTATTAATATTTCTACTTCTGGGAATAAACCTCCGGTTATTAGATTTAATCAAATAGAACCTAAAGCAAACGCAGAAAAAGAATCTAAGCCTTTAAAGACAGTTATGAAGAGCCTTTCTAAGAGTAATATTGAAAAGATGATGAAGTTAAAAAAAGTTGAACCTGAAACAAAAATCAGGAGGTTTTCTGATACTGTTATTTATGAGATTAAAATTCCGGGAGTTAAATCATTAAATGATATTTCAATTATTCAGTTAGAAAATAGTATTGAAGTTAAGGCTGTGGGGGATGAAATTGGATATCTTAAGATTATTCCAATTAATCTTCCAATTAGGGGATATGAATTAGAGAATGAAGTTTTAGAGATTGAACTGCAGGGGCAGTAATTAGCTTGAAATCGGGTTTTACACAACTTTTATAAATAAAAATATTTTAGAAACTTTAAGGATTATTGATAGATTTTGAGTCTAATAAAAAGATCTTGTAGCTCAGTCTGGTTAGAGCGCTGCTCTGATAATGATTGACATTCGGATAAAACCAATGTTGATAATTAGATAGGCAGAGGTCCTCGGTTCAAATCCGAGCAGGATCATATAATTTAAGATTGTGATTAACAATCTTATAAAATTCATTCTTTGAATTTTTACCGAGCTCGAGGTTCAAATGCAACAAAAAGCTTAGCTTTTTGTGATGCCAAAAATTTCATAGAAATTTTTTAGCACCAGCAGGATCATATAATTTCAAAGATTTAAAATAAATTATATTTGGCAATGTACATAAAAATATAAACATTAATAATTTTTTAATAAAAATGATATTTATTCATTTAATTTTAGGATTAATTTTAGGCAAAATTTTTGGAGGATATTTATTTTTTATTCTTGGATCAATTTTGCCTGATATTGACCATTTATACATAATGTTTAAAAATAAATTTTTTAGTATAAATAAAATTATAAATTCTATCAAATTTGAAAAAAAATTTGGAATAAAATACAAAACCCCTTTATGCCATTCAATTTTAGGATTAATTTTATTTTCTATAATTGTCTTTTGTTTTAATAAAATGGGTGCGTTATATTTTGGATTAGCTTATTTGTTACATCTTTTAATTGATTGGCTAGACATTGATGAAAAATACTATTTATATCCTGCAAAAATAAAATTTAGGGGAATTTTACCAATCTGGTCAAAATCTGAGCAAGTATTAACAATAATTTTGTTAATACTATTGCTATTTTTGTATTTTAGTACTTAATCTATGTAAAAAACTCAAGTTCCTTTATTGATTCTCAAGCCTACTTTTACAAAACTTTTATAAATAAGATTTTATTTAATAATCTATGAAAGAGGAAAAAGGGAAAAATAAAAAAGATTTTGGGATGATAAGTTATACTTTAGGGATAATTAGTGTTATCATGGCTTTTTTTAGCCCGTTACCCGGATTAATTTTTGGTATTACTGGATTAGTTCTTAGTAAAAAACAAGTGAATGACTTTTCTGCAAGTTCTAAAAGATTAAATATTTGGGGAATTGTTCTAAGTACAATTTTATTTATAATTCAAATTGCTGTTGCGATTTATTTCACAAAATTAGGAATCCAAGGTCTGGCTCTTAATTAATTTAAAAAATGAGATCTCTATTAATAAAAAATTCAAGAAAAGCCCAGATGGAAATGACTATGGGTACATTAGTTACGATTGTTCTTTTAACTATGGCTTTAATTTTAGGGGGATATTTTGTAAGACAAATTTTCAGTGGTGCAACTACAAGTATTGAAGGTATTGATCAAGCAGTAAAAAACGAGATTAACAAACTTTTTAGTGACGATGATACTCGAAAAATAGTTGTTTATCCTCCAACAAGACAGATTATTATTAAAAAAGGCACTGATAATTTAGGATTTGGTTTTTCAATAAGAAATGTTCAAGAATCTAATGATAAATTTTCATATGAAATTTCTGCAGTTGAATTGAGTTGCGGGGATAATTTTAGACTTGCTAAAGCAGATGATTTAATTGTTTTGGGTAAATCACGAAGTAATATTGAACTTCCTCCAGGATCAGTTATGGATCAGCCAATGTTTGTAAGATTTGATGTTCCTGAAACAACTCCACCTTGTAACATTAGATATCAAATTCAATTATATCACGAAGGAAAAACACCATATTCTCCTCCTGTTGATGTAGATGTTGAAATTAAATCTGATTAAATTTTTTAGTCCTTCAAAATAATATTTTGAGTTTAGATAAATGCTAAAAAAAATTATGCATCTCTTGAAATAATTTTTGTAGCTTTAAAAAATTCTTTTGCAAATTCTACAACAACATTTATATCATATTTTTTGCAAGAATAAAGATCTAAAGTGAAAAATTTTTCATTTTCCCAAGTATAAACTGAAGAACCAGATTCTGCCCAGATTAAAATGCATTCAAAACCTTTATGTTTTGGATTAACCTTTCCAGCCAAATTTTTTACAATTGGACCGTAAATAATTGTCATTCCAACTTTTACAGAAAGATCATTCATAAATTTCTTTAATTTTGAGGGTGTTATGTCTGCAGTGTATAAACCTTCAACAATACATCTTTGACGATGAATATTTGGTGCTAAGTCTTCCATGATGGTAAATAATTCAATTGACCATTTATAAATCTTTTTATTTTGAACAGTATCTCCGATATTTATAAAGGACTATGGCGGGTTAATCAGTCTCTTTATTTTTTCAGGGTAAAACTGGTACTCTAAAAATTTCAAATATCTCTTAAAAACATAATAATTAACCCTATTCTGCAATCTCCACAGAATAA
>DATDUI010000044.1:0-15323 GCA_035290465.1 Candidatus Nanoarchaeia archaeon
AACAAAACTACAAAGACGAATAAAGAGAAATATTATTCTATAATATTAAAAAATGACAGATATTTTAAAGACAATAACAGAAAAACTTCACGGAAAAATAACCGAAGCAAACTTTGAAGGTGCAAATATAGTTCTATATACAGACAATGAAAAATTTTTCAAAGATGATGAAGGGAAAATCAGAGAAATTGTAAATGAAATTAAAAAAAGAATAGAATTAAGAGCAGATCAAAAAATATTAAAAGATCAAAAAGAAGTAGAAAAACAAATCAAAGAAATTGTCCCAACAGATGCAGAAATCAGTGAAATAATTTTTGACTATCATAGAAGTATTGTAATAATAGAAGCAAAAAAACCAGGTTTAGTAATTGGTAAACAAGGCTCAATTTTAGAAGATATCCGAAAAGCAACTTTATGGGTGCCACAAATACAAAGAACACCGGCAATCAAAAGTAAAATCACAGATAATATAAGAGAAGTTCTTTATGCAAATAATAATTATAGAAGAAAATTCTTAAATGAAATTGGACAAAAAATCTACAAAGAATGGAACCCAGACAAATCTAAAGGATGGGTAAGATTAACAATGCTTGGCGGAGCAAGACAAGTCGGAAGAAGCTGTATGCTATTACAAACACCAAATTCAAGAATACTTTTAGATTGTGGTATTGATGTCGCATCAAACGGACAAGATAAATTCCCATACTTTGATGTACCAGAGTTTGATATCTCACAATTAGACGCAGTAATCATCAGCCACGCTCACCTAGACCATGTAGGATTATTGCCTTATTTATTTAAGATGGGTTACAGAGGACCAGTTTACATGACACCACCAACAAGAGATATTGCAGCACTAATGTCATTAGATTTTATTGGCGTAGCATATAAACAGGCAGCAACACCATTATTCAGTTCAACAGACATTAAAGAAATGGTAAAACATAGTATTTGCTTAAATTATAATGAAGTCAGCGATATAACCCCGGACATAAGATTAACATTTTATAACGCAGGACACGCATTAGGAAGTGCATTAGTGCACCTAAACATTGGAAATGGATTTCATAATTTATTATACACAGGAGATTACAAATACGGAAAATCAAGATTATTAGATCCAGCAGTTACAAATTTCCCAAGAGTAGAAACAGTAATAACAGAATCAACTTACGGAGCTAAACAAGATATATTACCACCAAGACAACAATCTGAAGCAGAATTAATAGACAAAATAACAACAATAATTAGTAGAGGCGGAAAAATATTAATCCCTGAATTAGGTCTTGGAAGAGCACAGGAAACAATGCTTATTTTAGAAGATGCAATGACATCCGGAAAATTACCAAAAATCCCAATATATATTGATGGTATGATTTGGGATATTAATGCAATTCATACAGCTTATCCGGATTTTTTAAGTGGGCAAGTAAAATCACAAGTGTTTCAGGATAATAATCCGTTTGTGTCTGAAACTTTTTCAAGAGTAGGTTCACCTCAGGAAAGAAGAAAAGTAGTTGAAGGGGGACCATGCATAGTTTTAGCAACTTCAGGTATGCTTGTTGGAGGAGCATCAGTAGAATATTTAAAAGAATTTGCAGGCAATGAAAAAAACGCAATAATATTTGTATGTTATCAAGGAGTAGGTTCTTTAGGAAGACAAGTTCAAGACGGAATAAAAGAAACAAAAATGATAGTTGACGGCAGAGAAGAAATTGTTAAAATAAATCTTGAAGTCCACACAATTCAAGGATTGACTGCTCATGCAGGAAGAAATGAAATTATGGGTTTCTTTAATAATATGAGACCAAAACCAAAAAGAATAATCATTAATCACGGAGAAATTTCAAAATCATTAGATTTAGCTTCAGCAATTTACAAACTTAACAAAGTTGAAACAAATGTTCCAAGATTATTAGAAACATTAAGATTGCAATAATTTTTATGAATATTTAATCTAAAGGAAATATCTTTTCATCAAAATAAATATTACCATCTTGTTCTTTTAATGAATTCACAATACATCTTTCAATTAATCCAGTATAAGAATATCTCCCACCTAAATCAATAATAACATCTTTTCCTTTTGAATCCTTGCCAACGTATAAATAAATAACATCAGAAGTATTATCTTTCCAGATTTCACCACTTTTATAATCACCAGTTTTAACGCCAACAACATCTTCATTAAAATTATAAATAAATCTCTGTGAATTAAAAATCTCACAGGGATTTAATCTAGGATAACTTAATGATTTTTTAGGAATAGAAAAATTATTGTAATAATCGAAACTAACACCCATAATTTTTAATAAATTACTAGCATCCATTTGATTAGATTTAACCATGCACGTTTGATATTAAACAATCTTTTAAAGATTTATATTTAAGAAAACATTATAAACATATATTCTCTTTTATATATTATGAAGTTGAAAATTCTTTGTGGTATCTCGAGAAGGCTCAGAAAAAATACCACCCTTCAATACTTTGAGGGGGTTCAAAAACTTCAAAAGTATCATCTTTTGAATGTCCCAGAGAATTTAAACCAAAATTCTCTGAGGGAACCAGGGGGTGCCTTTTAAATGAAGCACAATCTAAAGATAACATTCATTCTTTTGGCAATGTTTATCTTAACACAATTTATCGGACTTTACGTTGTGAATTATTATTCTCCGGTTAAAATCATAGAAGGAGAAATCCAAAATGTAACAGAACCAAAAATATTGCCATTTGGAATGGAATCACCAAAAGTAGAAAAAGAATCAGATTATTACAACTTTTTTTCTTCAATAATAATATCATTTGTAATAGCAATATTATTATTAACGTTTTTAACAAAATTTAAAGCAGAATTTATCCTCAAATTATGGTTTTTTATTGTAGTCATGATTGCACTTGGAATTTCATTAAAGACAATTCTTCCGGATATAAAATACATAACATTCATTTCATTAATTATTGTTCTGCCTTTAGCATACATTAAGATTTATCAAAGAAATTTCTTAGTTCATAATTTAACTGAGTTATTTATTTATCCTGGAATTGCAGCAGTTTTTGTTCCAATTTTAAACATTTATACAATCATTGCATTATTAATTGTAATCTCAATTTATGATATGTGGGCAGTTTGGCATTCAGGAATAATGCAAAAAATGGCAAAATATCAAATTAATGAATTAAAGATATTCTCAGGATTTTTTATACCATATGCATCAAAAAAAATAAAAATGCAAATTCAAAAAATAAAAGAATCAAAAAAGAAATTAGACAAAAAAATCAAGGTTAATGTAGCAATTTTAGGAGGAGGAGATATAATTTTCCCAATAATTACATCAGGAGTGATGCTAAAAACATTAGGATTTATTCCAGCAATATTTGTAATAATTGGAGCAACAATAGGACTAAGCTATTTATTCTTTTTTGCAAAAAAGAAAAAATTCTATCCTGCAATGCCATTTATTACTGCAGGAATATTCTTGGGAATAATTACAGGATATTTATTTACTAAGTTCATATAATTTACCATTTATTACTGCAGGAATACCAACAAAACTTTTAATATAAGGCGAGTGAAGACGAGCGGAAAGTTTTGTGGCACCAAAATTTTGTTAAAATTTTTAGTGTTTTTAGGAATTATTATAGGATATATATTCAATAAATTTATATAATTTGCCATTTATTACTGCAGGAATTCCAACAAAACTTTTAATATAAGGCGAGTGAAGACGAGCTAGAAGTTTTGTGGCACCAAAATTTTATTAAAATTTTTAGTGTTCTTGGGAATTATTACAGGATATTTATTTACTAAATTTATATAATAGTAAAACAAAAGAATAAAAAGTACAAAAAGAATATTTTTGTTATGGATTTTGGAACACATTTATTATCAGGAATTATTTTAGCTTATATCTTAACAGATTTTAATTCATGGATGTGGGTTTTAATCATTATTTTTGCATTATTACCCGATTTAATCGGAGAATTATTTTATCAAATGGGAAGAATAGCAAAAGGAAAAAAAATAAAATTTATCTATGACCAAGAAGTTACATCTTCAAGCTTATATTTAAAAAATAGCAGATACATGATTCCTTATAACCTTTTACATTCGTTATTGGCAATAGCATTATTATATGTTTTTTCTTTACCATTTGAATTAATTATTGCATATGCAACCCACATTGTTTTAGACCTCTTTTCTCATTCAAAAGATTCATGGGGAATTATGATATTTTGGCCATTTAATAAAAAAAGATTTGGACCACAAAAAAATTGGTGGGAATGGAAATTTTTAAAAAATACCAGCGTATTTTATTTTAATCTAATAACATATATCATTACAGTTATTATCTTTTTAATACTCAAAATATTTTTAAATAAATTTTAAAATTAATAATTTATCAAATTCTTAATATATATAAACTATTAATTCAAATTATTAATATGAAAAATAAATACGAACTTTTAGCACCAGTAGGAGATTTCCAGATGTTAGTAACAGCAGTTAATGCCGGAGCAGATGCGGTTTTTTTCGGATTAAAAGAATTTAGCATGAGAACATCACCAAAAAATTTCACACTAAATGATTTAAAAAAAATCAATAATATATGCGGAAAAAAAGTAAAAAAATACTTAACACTAAATACAATAATTTACGACAATGAATTAGACAAAATAGAAAAAATAATTCAAAAAATAAAAGGAAAAATTGATGCAGTTATTTGCTGGGATATTTCTATAATTGAATTATGTAAAAAATATAAAATACCATTTCACATATCAACACAAGCATCAGTAGCAAATTCAAAAACCGCAGAATTTTACAAAAAACTTGGAGCAGAAAGAATAGTCCTTGCACGAGAATTAAATCTAAAACAAATAAAAAAAATTTCAAAGATTATAGAGATAGAATGCTTTGCACACGGTGCAATGTGCGTCGCAGTTTCAGGAAGATGTTTCACATCACAATTCTTGTTTAATAAATCTGCAAATAGGGGAGAATGCATACAACCATGCAGAAGAACATACAAAGTAGAAGATTTAGAAGGGAATCAACTAAAAATTCAAAATAACAAAATATTTTCAGCCAAAGATTTATGCACATTACCTTTTATTGAAGAAATGAAAAAAGCAGGAATAAAAAGTTTTAAAATTGAAGGAAGAAGCAGAGACCCAAGATATGTAGATATAGTAATCAGAGTTTACAGAAAAGCATTAGACAAAAAATTAACAAAAGAAGAATTAGAAGAAAACCTTAATGAATTAAAAAAAGCATATAACAGAGATTTCTCTTCAGGTTTTTACATAAGACCACCAACATCAGACGATTTCACAAAAGTAGAACATAGTGCAGCAACAGAAAAAAAACATTTTGTCGGAAAAGTCACACACTATTACCCAAAAATAAATGTCGCAACAATAAAACTAGTTTCAAACTTAAAATTAAATGATAAAATAATCATTCTCGGAAACACAACAGGGTTAATAGAATCAAAAATTGAATATCTTGAACACAAGAAAAAATCAATTAACACCGCAGAAAAAGGAATGGAAATCGGATTAAAACTTCCAAAAGTTAAAAAAAATGATGAAATCTATGTAATTCAAAAAAAATAATTACAAGAAAAAATAAAAAAAATAAAAAAAATAAATTCTTATCTAAGATAAGGTTTTAGTATTTGTTCTAGGACAAAGTTGTTGATCACCAGCTTCACCAATAAAGTATGGAGTAATTCCTACTTCAACAGGATCAGTTACACCAACATTAGCCCAAGATTGACTTATTGTTGCAAGAGGAATAATGTTTCCAGGCAGATCTAATACAGTTCCTGAAATAGTACCATCATTAAAAACAACTTTTATACCATCAATAGCTCTACCACCAGCCTTTCTTTCAACAAAAAGATTACAAGCAGTACCAGCACAATTGGTAGCAGTTGTTGATTCAATTTGAATATCTAAACATTCAAGTTGTAAATTAATTTCATCAGATTTACCCCCGATTAAATTATTAATTACAGTCCAAACAACTCCAACAGCAACTAAAGCCAAAGCAACCATTATAACCGTAATAACAATTGCTGACATTCCTTTTTTTGTTTCCATTTTTTTAAACCTCCTTTTAGATAATATAATAGAATTATAAATAAAATTAATTATTTAAATCTTATTGTTATTAATTATTATAAGTTTAATAACACAACCAATTCAGAATTAGAAATTTTTTATTGAACCTTTAAAACAATTCCAGTTCTTGGAATACTCTTATAATCATGACCCGTAATTTTTGGGACTAATTTTTCCATTATTCCTCTTGACTTCTTAAAATTTTCATCAAGTCTTTTTTGAAAAATTTCTAACTGTAATCCCCTTCTATCAAGACGATTTCTAATAGGTTCATAGATCTTCAACGGAATAATCCATGTTTTCAATGCAAATTCTTCACCAAATTTTTTAACACCTTTTTCTAAAAAAGATTTAAGAGTCTTAGGATTCGGGTCATAAATAAAAGGATAAACATCAATTCCTGCCAGAACCATAGTTTCAAAAGTATTCCATCTCTCTTTATCTAAAAATTTATATTCAGGGTTCACAGTACCATCTTTTCGGGAAAATCCAATTGCCCTCAAATTACTTTCCCAATCTGTTCCCTTAAAAGAACATAACACACCAAAATTATTATACTCAGCAATTTTTCCCCAAAAATTTTTATCTAACCTGCCTTCCATTTGTAATTGTCGAATAAAACTTCCGGTAGTCAGATTCGTCTCTCCCTGAAAATAAACATCCTCAGATAATTCCCTTCTTTTTAATTCTTCTAAATTTTCTAGCCATTGCCATGGAACAAGTAAAGGCTCACCACCTGAAAGCCTCATAGCATGCATTTCTTTATCAAGACTTTTTCTTGCACATAAAAAAGCATCAATAACTTCTTTATTAGAAAAATATGCACCATCTTCTTTTCTCCCATTTTTATTATAATCATCCACAAAACACCAAGGACAATAAACATTGCAAGTTTTTGTCTGAGGCATAAAAGTCATATTGCAAACCTGCAAAGGCAAATTCAAAGCTTCACAAGCCCATAAAGGCATATCAAAACCGGTATCAGAAGTCGCAGCTTTATATAATTCAGAAGAATTTCCGGATTTGCATTTAAGATTATCTTTAGTACGATAAAAATCATCAATTACCACAGCACTTTTTCGAATATCATTCTCTTGAGAAGTTCCGGAAAGTCTTGCAAAAAGATACTTTTTTACACCATCCTCTTCAATAAAAGTTCTTTTGCTTAAAGAATCACATCTTTTAATCCATTTTTCAAGATTCATAAAATAAACAAAATTTATTCCTTTAAAAATATTATATTAATAAAATATCTATTTTAAACCCTTTAATGTTCCACTAACTTTAATCACTTCCATCTTTTTAGGATAAGCACACAAGGAAGCTCTAACTGAGTCAACCATTTCTCGATTAATGCAAATAATACATTCTTCATTTGATTTAACAAAACTCAAACCAACTTTTGACATCCCAAGAACCCCAATAAAATCTAAAATAGCTTTTTCAATATCAGAATTAATATTTTTGCCTTTAATTAAAAGATACCTTTTATTTTCCTTAAGACTTGGTTTTAAACTACGCATAACTTATATATAATTTTTAACTTATTTAATCTTTTCTTAAAGATATTATTGAATAAACCCCAGCAATTAGGAAGATAGTAATAATCAAATTATAAAATCCAAAGAATGGAAGTTGTATCTCAGCAGGACAAGGGATAATATTTGAACCTCCGATACATCTTTGAGAAAATTTAAATGGATCATAATAATAAAGTCCATTTTCTAAAACATAATCAGTGACTTCATCAGATGGACCATTACTATATACTGCATAGCCATTGTCAATCCCCCAAGTCCAAGCAGTTGACCAAGAATATTCTAAAAACCCATCATTACAATTATCAACTGTACTTTCACTATATTTGCAACTACCAACTGTCGGAATACTACTATCCGTATCACAATCAAGTCCAGGAGAAGAACCCCAAGTATAATCACATTTACTTCTTGAAGAATTCCAAATGCATTTACAGAACATTAAGTATGAACATGAAGGGTCAGGACCTGCTATTTCATCACCACATTGAGTATCATTCCAAACTTCAGGAAATGCTTCAAAGACTTTTTCATTTACACTATTTTCTGCAGCATCACAACCAATATAATCACAATCACTGCAACTAACTTCAGTTTCATAATTTGAACACCAAGGAGTAACATCTTGAACTAAAATCTCAAGCCGATTACTTTCAAACCCATTAATTTTAAAATAAAAACCATCATAATCCCCAATTTCAGTAATGGAATAATCTTGTTCAGTTATTGTCCATTCGCCAATAATAATTCCCCAACCAATATTGCTAAATGTTCCGGAAATAGCATTTATACCAGTTCGAATTTCGTCATCAAAAGCTGGATCATCTTCAAAGATTTCAAAACTAAATGAACCATTTAAAATTCCGGTATTATTAAACACTAACTTAACAGTTTCACCAATATGAGCTTCAGTTATTCTTTGACCATTAGAATTTAAAAAATAAGCTTCAGGTTGAAGAACACAAACACTTGAACAGCCATCACCATTAACTTTATTACGATCATCACACTCTTCAAAACCTTTAAACATAATTCCATCACCACAGTAACTATTATCATAAGTTTCTACTTTGCAAGTTGATGAACAGCTATCTCCAGAAATGATATTCCCATCATCACATCCTTCAGAACCAATAAACAAAACTCCATCGCCACAATAACTATTATCATAAATCTCTACATTACAAGTCGATGAGCAACCATCTAAATTAATTAAATTTCCGTCATCACATCCTTCAGAACCAACAAATAAAACATTATCACCACAATAATCATCATCATAAGTTTCTATTAAACAAGTAGAAGAACAACCATCAAAAGAAATTTTATTACCATCATCACAAGTTTCAAAAAGAGGAAAAATAACATTATCACCACAATAATTACTTGAATAAGTTTCAGTTATACAAACATTTGAACAACCATCACCAGATTGAGTATTACCATCATCACAAGTTTCACTGCATTGAATCAAAGAATCACCACAAGTTGAACAACATTTTGTACCAGCACAAGTCCCACCACAACCATCATCACAAGATTGACCCGTGCAAGTATTAACTGCACAAGCACAACTCGGAGAACAAGAAGGAGCACAAGCAACACATCCCCAATTTTGACATTGCCCTCCACAACTACCATCTGTAGAATCTGGCCCCGGCAATCCCCAATTACAAGTTCCATAACAACAAGTTACACCATCAGAAGTTTGGCAAGGATCAGCACTAATAAATAAAATATTAATTAATAATAAACCAAAAATAATAAACACACTTCTTTTCATTATATTTAATTAATTTCCAGATTTATAAAGATTTCTTGGATTTTCTTAAATAAATTAGAGAATAAACTCCAGCAATCAACAAAACAGCAATAATCAAATTATAAAATCCAAAGAATGGAAGCTGGACTTGTTCAGGACATAAAATAATATTTGCCCCACCAATACATTTCTCAGACAACTTAAAAGGATCATAATAATAAGTTGTTCCATCTAAAGCATAATCATTGACATTATTAGATGGACCATCATTATAATCTGCATAACCATTATCAGCTCCCCAAACCCAAGTAGTTGCCCAGGAATATTCCAAAAATCGATCTTCACAATCATCAAAAACATTTCGATTATATAAACAGACACCAATTTTAGGAGAAGAACTATTGCAATCAATTACAGGATTTAAACCCCACGCATAATCACATTTATTTGCAAGATTATTCCAAATACAATTGCATGATAATTGGTAAATACAAGAAGTAAGATTATCTTCTATATAATCCCAGCAACGAGTATTATTCCAAAGATCAGGATTTTCTTGAAAAATATCTTCATTAAGACTATTTTCTGCAGCACTGCAACCAACATAATTGCAATTATTGCAATTTCCTTCATCAACATAATTACTGCACCAGGGAGTAATATCAGGAATAAGAATTTTTAAAAAATCACTCTCATATAAACCAATAACAAAATAAAAATTATTATAATCTCCAACTTCAGTTTTTTTATAATCCTCTTCAGTAATTGTCCACTCCCCAATTATTTTGCCAAAACCCTCATCATAAAATATCCCAAATATTGCATTATCTCCTGTTCGGATTTCATCATTAAAAAGCAAATCTCTTTCATAAACTTCAAAAGAATAATCATCAGTCAAATTGTATATCTCTAAATTATCTCCGAGATTATCAAAAACTAACCTTATAGTCTCACCAATATGAGCCTGATTTATTCTTTCCCCATTAAGATTTTCCCAATAAACTTTAGTCTCTAAATTACAACTATTTGAACAACCATCACCTGAGATAGTATTACCATCATCACACCTTTCTTCACCCATAAATAAAATATTATCACCACACATATCTAAAGAATAAACTTCCTTTTTGCAGGAAAAACAACCATCAGAAGAATCATTATTACCATCATCACACTTTTCAGGAAATTCAATTATTCCATTCCCACAAACAGAACAAGGCAATTCACCAATATCTTGTGCAATTTGTCGATAAATATCAATTAATCCATTATTTTCTCCATAGTAAACTTTACCTAATCCGCAATTTGCAATACTAGTCAAAGTATCCATATCAGCATTACTTCCAAAACCAACTGCATAAACAATTATACCATAATTGTTATATGCATCACATGCAGATTTAATAGCATCTTCTGTAGCACTACCAGTTCCTTGTTCTTCACATTTAACATTTGCTTTTCCATCACTCATAACAACTATCGACTTAACTCCTTCACCTTCAAATTCCAAAAGTGTTTTATTAACAGCTTGATTTATACCACAACAAATACAAGTTCCTTCACCAAGATACCACTCATCAATTTTATTCTTTAATGAAATACTATCATAAGATAATGGATAAGAATTTATATCATCAACCTCCCGAGAATATCCAATCAAACCAACTTTATTTCCGGAAAAATTCAAAAGAATATCTATAAAGACCTTATTTGCATTTCTGGCAATATCAATCATCTTTCCACCTTGTTCAGAACAATTAGCGACACATTGATTCATGCTTCCGGATAAATCTGTTAAAGAAAAGACACCAATATTCTCGCATGCTTGTGCAAAAATTAAATTAAATTGAAAGATAAAACTAATTAACAAGACAAAAATAATAAACATACCTCTCTTCATAATATTTAATTGATTTTAATGCTTATAAAACTTATTCTAATTCTTTTCTAAAAACAAAATAAACCCCAGCAATCAACAAAACAGCAATAATCAAATTATAAAACCCAAAGAATGGAAGCTGTATTTTTGCAGGGCAAGACAGTGCATTAGAACCACTAATACAATTTCGAGATAATTTTAAAGGATCATAATAATAAATTCCATTTTCTAAAATATAGTCATTAATATCATTTGAAGGACCATTATTAAAATCTGCATATCCATTATCAGCTCCCCAAGACCAAATAGTTGTCCAAGAATATTCTAAAAATCCATCATCACAATTATCATTAGTATTTTCAGAATAAGAACAAAAACCAATAGTTGGAGTTGACCCACAATCCAAATCAGGTATCAATTCCCAAGTATATGAACAAGCATTCAAAATATCATCCCATAAACATTTGCACTGCATTGTATAATTACATGAATCAGGCCCTAGAATCTTATCACCACATCTTGTATTATTCCAAACTTCAGGATAAGCCTCAAAGACTTTTTTATTAACACTATTTTCAGCAGCCATACAACCAGAATTATCACAATTATTACAAGAAAATTCATCAACATAATCTTTGCATTCTTCAGTTAAATCCCTTGTTAAAATTGTTAAATTATTACTTTTATATCCATTAATAGTAAAATAAAAACCCTCATAATCATTAGTTTTTGAATAATCTTCTTCAATAATTGTCCATTCTCCAAGAATATTTCCAAAACCAACATTATTAAATACCCCAGAGATACCACCTGCACCAGTTCGAATATTATCATCAAAAGCAGAATCATCTTCAAAAATTTCAAAACTAAATGTACCAATTAAATTTAATCCAGAATTATTTAACATTAATTTAACTGTATCCCCAACATGAGCCCGAGTAATTCTTACACCGTTAGAATTTAACCAATAAACTTCCGGTTGGAGAATACAAGTGGATAAACAACCATCACCCTCATCTAAATTTCCATCATCACATTCTTCTGGAGATTCCTTAATACCATTACCGCAATCATTACAAGACATATTAAGCATAATATCCTGTGAGATTTGCTTATACACATCAACTATATCAAGATCTCCAGAGTAATATCTTCCATGACCACAATCAGCCATTTTCTGTAAAGTCTTTTCACCAGCATCAGCTCCAAAACCGACAGTATGCACAACAATACCATAATCTTCATATGCATCACA
The DNA here is from genome assembly GCA_035290465.1 of Candidatus Nanoarchaeia archaeon. GTDB lineage: Archaea > Nanobdellota > Nanobdellia > Pacearchaeales > GW2011-AR1 > GW2011-AR13. The sequence goes on from DATDUI010000044.1 coordinate 12,564, forward strand.
TGAAGCTTGAACTGCAGCATTTTCCCAACTTAAACTAGGATACTTATCAAGACATTGAACATTTGCTTCTCCATCACTCATCACCACCAGAACTTTATAAGCAGAAGAATCTGTTTCATTAACCATTTTATCTATTGCATTAAGAACCCCACAACAAATGCAAGTTCTACCATAAGAAGCCCAAGAATCAATTGTATTATTCAAAGAAATTGAATTATTTGATAGTTCATGATAACCAGTATCATTTGAAACAGTTGCATAAGTAACTAAACCAACTTTATTTCCAGAAATTTTAAAAAGATTTTCAATAAATGCCTTATTTGCTCTTTGTGCAAGATCCATTCTTTTATAATAAGTTCCATGGCAAGTATTAATACAAGTATTTGCAATATTACAATCATTAAACCAACAACAATAAAAAGGATTAGTATCGGCACATTCCTGAATGGTCATTGATCCAGAGATATCAGTTACTGAATAAACATTTAAATTAACTCCATTTGCACAAGTTTCAAAAAGACAACTGTTTGAACATCCATCATTTGAAATTTTATTTCCATCATCACATTGTTCAAAACCAGGGAATAAAGAACCATCACCACACATACTAGGATCATAAGCTGTTTCTAAAGTACAAGTATTTGAACATCCATCTCCAGAATCAAGATTATGATCATCACATTCTTCATAACCAGAAAAGATTATCCCATCACCACACATACTGGCATTATAAGTTTCAATAGTACAATTAGAACAACCATCTCCAGGAATAGGATTTGCATCATCACATTCTTCATCAAAAGACAGAGTTAAAATTCCATCACCACAATATTCAAAATCACATGTACTCGAACATTCATCACCGGAAATTTTATTACCATCGTCACAATCTTCAAAACCAACAAATAAAATATTATCTCCACAGAAAGAATTAGAGTAACTTTCCTTTTTACAAATGTTTGAACATCCATCACGACTTATACGATTACCGTCATCACAAGATTCATTTATTGGAAATAAAACACCATCACCACAATAACTTGAATTATAAGTTACATTAGTACAATCATCATAACATCCATCTCCGGAAATTCCATTTATACCTCGATCACATTCTTCTTCACCCCTAAAAATAACACTATCACCACACATATTAACATAATAAGTTTCATTCTTACAAATTGAAGAACATCTATCTCCTGAGATTGTATTTCTATCATCACACTCTTCTTTACCAACAAATAAAAGACCATCACCACAATAAGAAGAACGATAAGTTTCATTATAACAATAATAAGAACACCCATCATGACCATAACTTATACGATTACCATCATCACATTGTTCTTTACCCAAAAATAAAACATTATCACCACAATAAACTTTGTAATCATAAACCTCATTAGTGCAATTTGGAGCACAAGAATCACCGGCAATAAAATTACCATCTTCACAATTTTCTGTACCAATAAAAACAACATTATCTCCGCAATAAGAAGGATTATAAGTCGCAAAAGTACAATCATCATTACAACCGTCAATAATTATTCCATTTACCCCTAAATCACATTCTTCATATCCAAAAAATAAAACGCTATCCCCACACATACTAACATCATAAGTTTCATTCTTGCAAGTTGAAGAACATCTATCCCCGGAGATTTTGTTTTTATCATCACACTCTTCTTTACCAATAAATAAATGACCATCACCACAATAAGAAGAACGATAAGTTTCATTAGAACAATAATAAGAACACCCATCATAACTTATACGATTACCATCATCACACTGTTCTGAGGATTCCAAAATTCCATTACCGCAATCAGCATTAACAAATAAAATATTAATTAATAATAAACCAAAAATAATAAACACACATCTTTTCATAATATTTAATTGATTTTAATGCTTATAAAACTTATTTAATTTTTTCTTAAATAAATTAAATAATAAATTCCAACAATTAGGAAAATAGTAATTATAAAATTATAAAATCCAAAGAATGGAATCCGTATTTTTGCAGAACAAGGAATAATATTTGAACCCCCAACACAATTTCGAGATAATTTAAGAGGATCATAATAATAAAGCCCATTTTGTAAAAAGTAATTATTAATATTATTTGATGGACCATTATTAAAATCTGCATATCCATTATCAGCTCCCCAAGACCAAATAGTTGTCCAGGAATATTCTAAAAATCCATCCTCACAATTATCATTAGAATTTTCAGAATAAGAACAAAGACCAATAATTGGAGTTGATCCACAATCTAAACCAGGTATAAATTCCCAAGTATATGAACAAGCATTCAAAATATCATCCCATACACATTTGCACTGCATTAAATAATTACATAAACCAGGCACTAATATCTCATCACCACATCGTGTATTATTCCAAACTTCAGGATAAGCCTTAAACACTTTTTCATTCACATTATTTTCTGCAGCATTGCAACCAAAATTATCACAACTATTACAAGAAATTTTATTTTCATAATCTTTGCATTCTGCAGTTGAATCTTGAACTAAAACGGTTAATTTACCACTTTCATATCCATTAATAGTAAAATAAAAACCATCATAATCATTAGTTTTTGAATAATCTTCTTCGGTAATTGTCCATTCACCAAGAACCATCCCAAAACCAACGTTGCTAAATGCTCCGGAAATAGCATTTATCCCTGTTCGAATTTCATCATCAAAAGCAGGGTCATCTTCAAAAATTTCAAATGAACCATTTAAAATTCCAGTA
>DATDUI010000045.1:0-3142 GCA_035290465.1 Candidatus Nanoarchaeia archaeon
GAATTGAAACAAAAAAGAATTCTTAAAAGATAAAAAATAGCTTTATAAATTATATTTACCTTTTTTATCTATGATTGAGGTGATTTTTTTAGGACTTTTGGCATTGATCTGGATGTGTTTTGCAAGTATCCAGGATATAAAAAGTACAATTATTTCTGATTGGATTAGTTTTTCATTAATTATTTTTGCTTTGTCTTTTAGATTTTTTTATGGTTTATTTATTGAAGAAAACTTTATGTTTTTTTATCAGGGATTAATTGGTCTATGCATTTTTGTTATTCTTGGGAATATATTTTATTTTAGCAAATTATTTGCAGGCGGAGATTTAAAGCTGATGATTGCTCTTGGAACAATTTTGCCGTTTTCAAATGATTTTTTGATTAATATAAAGATTTTTATTTTATTCTTTTTCTTATTCTTTTTAATTAGTGCATTTTATGGTTTTTTTTGGAGCTTTATTTTAGCTTTTAAAAATTTAAATTCTTTTAAAAAGGAGTTTAAATTTTTGTTCAATGATAATTTAAAGAAAATTTATTCTGTTATGATTTTAGGATTATTTATTATGGTAATTGGTTTTTTTCAAAAAATATTTTTCCTTGTTGGTTCTTTTATTATTTTTTTAGTTTATTTATATCTTTTTATCAAATCTGTTGATGAATCCTGTATGGTTAAAAAAATTTCTCCGAAAGAATTAATTGAAGGAGATTGGCTTTATGAAGATGTCAAAGTTGGAAAAAAAATGGTTAAATCCAGCTGGGAAGGATTAAGTAAATCTGATATTAAATTATTTTTGCATCAAAGTAAAAAAATAAAGGTTCGTTATGGTATTCCATTTGTTCCTGTCTTTTTTATAACATTACTTGTTTTGTTTTATTTATTATTTTTTTATGGGGGTATTTGGGTTCTTTTATATCCTTAATTTAAAATGAAAATTTCTGAAGAAAAAAAGAATAAAATTTCTGAACAAATTTTAATGGTTCTTTTTGAAAAAAGCCCGCAAGCTATTTTTACTTCTCATCTTGCAAAAGAGATTATTCGTGATGAGGAATTTATAAAAGATTTGTTATCAGATTTAAAAAAGAAAAAGTTAATTGTTGAAATCAAAAAAAATTCAAAAGGGATAGATTATCTTAGAAGATCTCGTTGGAAATTGAGTGATGTTGCTTATACTGCATACAAGAAACTGGAAGAAGGTAAAAGAAATTTTCAGAATGAAAATCTTTAAGGAATTCTTCTAGGGATATACATTTTTTCTTTAATTATTTTTGTTTTTGGCATTGATATCTTTTTTTGTTTTGTTTTTTTTTCTAATAATATTTGAATTTTTGCAATTTCTTCCGGATTTGCCTGTTTTCTTTGTGACTTAACTGTTTCGTTTTCATAAATTGGCAAAACATTAACAATTTCATGACCCATTATATTTGAAGAATAAATCTGAATATCTTTTGGTTTAAATTTTGTTTGTATTTTCTTTCCAATTTTTTTTGCTAAAGAAAATATTGTATTTGGGATTTTGTCTGAAGAGGATAAATGTTTCTTTGGGATAATTAATGAATGTCCTTTTGAAATGGGGTTTATTTCTAAGATTGCAACTGCATCTTTGTTTTCATCGATTTTGAAGCTTTGTGCATCTCCAAAAATTATTGAGCAAAAAATACATTTTTGGGAATTTTTTATTGTTTGTTCTGGAGTTTTTGGATTTTCTTCATCACTTATTAATTTATTCTGGATTGTGAATTGTTCAAATTGTTCTTCGTTCATCCCAATAATTTGGTCTATGGCTGTCTGTTTTTTCTCTTCAGGGAATGTTTGTTTAATATGCTCTATGAGCTGTTGTTTCATCTGTTCAGTTTGATCTTTTGATAACATAATATTTTTATATTTTTTTGATATAAAAATGTTTATAAAAAAGTAAGTTTATTATTTTTTATGTTAAGAAGGTGTTTATTATTTCTGTTTCTGTCAATTTTTTTGATCCATTTTATTAATGCAAGTTATAATACTTTTTCTTTAGAAAATTTTGCGGAAAATATCTTTGATTTTTTTGATGCTTCAACAATTATCCTGGGTTCTCTTTTGATTTTATTTTTTATCCCGGTTAATTTTGCTTTAAGAAGATATTTTAAAAATGATAGTTGGGCTGGTATTGGGGCTTTTTGTGTTTCTTTTTTAATAATTTATCTCTTAAATAAGTCTGGCTTTGATTTTAACGGTTTATTTTTTAGTTTTGGTTTTTCAGAAAATTTACTTTATAGTATTTTGCCAATTATTTTTTTAATAGGTTTTATTATTTTTATATGGTATTTTAGTTTTTCTGCTTTGTTTTTATCTTCAAGTTTGATATTATTTATTTTAACTATCTTTACAAATTTTATTTATGAAAAAGGTGCTGCATTAGTTTTTGGTGCGATTTTATTTTTAATTGGTGTTTGGTTATGGAATAAAGGGAATAAGGGAAATACTGTAAGAGTAAATAATTGGGTTAAACCTATGGATAAAGTAAAAAATGTTTCAGGTTCATCTAGTCCCTTTAAACCTTCTGGTTGGATTCATGGTGGTAAAGTTTTAAATTTAGATATGGTTGAAAGAAAAAAAGCATGGCAAAAAAAATTGAATGCTTTGTATGAAGATAATGCCAGGCTTGCTAAAAGAAATAATGGCAGGATTCCTGCAAGAGGCACTTCTGACGGAGAAAGAAGGGCTAAAAATATGAAGAGTATAAAGGTATTAGAAAATTTAATTAAATCTCAATAAGTTTTATAAAACAGAGTTTCTTAATTATTTGAAGGAAAGCTATCAATTCAAAACTAAACTGTGCCTTCGCACAGAAAAATATTAAAAGTTTTGAATACAAAGAAAATCTTTGCAAAGATTTTCTAGCATTTCCATTTCAGGAGAAATGAAAATATGTATAAACGAGAAGTATTGCTTGGGGGTATGTTTAGTTTATTTATGCTAAATTTTGTTAGTGCTTATAGTTACTATGGAAGATTTTCTTTAAGTGGTTTTTTGGATAGTTTAGATTCTTCTACTGTTATTTTAGGGGTATTTTTTATTTTATTTTTCTTGTTTACAAATTTTGCACTGATGAAATTTTTTAAAAATAATGCTTTAGCTGGTGTTGGTGCTTTTTGTGTGTCTT
>DATDUI010000046.1:0-2595 GCA_035290465.1 Candidatus Nanoarchaeia archaeon
CAAACAGGAGAAACAAAAGAAGAAGTCAAACAATTCATGAAAAAATATATTGACTCAGGAGATTTTATACAAGTTGACGGAAAAGTTTTCAAAACAAAAACAGACCAAATTTCAATTTTAGTAGAAGACATAAAACTCATAACAAAATCAATTTTACCATTACCGGAAAAATTTCATGGAATTCAGGACGAAGAAGAAAAATTAAGAAAAAGATATTTAGACATTTTAATGAATCCGGAAGTAAAAGAAATGTTTATCAAAAAACAAAAATTCTGGAATATCATTCGAACATTACTTATTGAAAAAGGATTTTTAGAAGTTGAAACACCAATTTTAGAAACAAGTGCCGGAGGAGCAACAGCTACACCATTTAAAACACATCATAATGCACTTGACACAGACGTTTATTTAAGAATATCAATGGGAGAACTTTGGCAAAAAAAATTAATGGTTGCAGGACTTGATAAAACATTTGAAATCGGACGACAATTTAGAAATGAAGGAATGGATGCTGAACACTTGCAGGATTACACACAGATGGAATTTTATTGGGCATATGCAGATTACAAAGACGGAATGAAATTAGTCCAAGAGATGTACAAAAAAATCGCCAAAGAGGTATTTGGAACAACAAAATTTAAGTCCGGAGATTATGAATTTGATTTAAACAATAAATGGGAGTTATATGATTATGAAGAAACAGTCAAAAAATATACCGGAATTAATATCTTCTCTGCAAGCGTAGAGGATATGCTTAAAAAAATTAAAGAATTAAATCTGGAGTGTGAAAAAAATGCAGGACGATGGAAACTTGTTGATAGTTTATGGAAATATTGCAGAAAAAAAATTGCAGGACCGGGTTTTTTAGTTGGTCATCCTGTGGGCATTGAACCACTTGCTAAAAGAGATATAAATAATCCTGAAAAAGTTCAGGAATTTCAGGTAATCATTGCAGGAACAGAAGTTGGAAAAGGCTATTCAGAACTTAACGATCCATTTGATCAGGAAAAAAGATTTGAAGAACAAATGAAGTTAAAGAATGCAGGAGACACAGAAGCTCAGGAACATGATAAAGAATTTATTGAAGCATTAAAACATGGAATGCCCCCAACATGTGGGTTTGGAGTTTCAGAAAGATTATTCGGAATATTAATGAATAAACCGTTAAGAGAATGCGTTATTTTTCCATTGATGAAACCTGAAAGAATAGGAAGGGGATCAGGAAGTGGAGGTGGAGATGGAAGAGGAACTGGTTCAGGAAGTGGAGGGGGAGATGGAAGAGGAATTGGTTCAGGAAGTGGAGGGGGAGAAGGAAGGGGAAACGGAAGAGGAAAAATATAAAAATGATATCTATTAAAAATTTAATAAAAAATAATTGGAAAGAAGATAAAACACCGAGGGATATAAAAAAATTAAATGAAAGATTAGAACAATCAATTCAAGAAAAATATAAACAAATAAAAATTGCACAAATTAATTCATTTCAACAATCTAAAACTTATATGTTAGATTAAAATAAACATTTACATAAATTTTATAAAGGTATATCTCTTGATATAACCATGTTACAAATCTTAAAAAAACAAAATCCTTCTGCAAGATTTCCAAGATTAGACACAGTTCTATTTATAGAGGATTTTATAAAAATACATGATGGAGAATTTAGAAAAAAACAATTATGGGATGCCTTACCTAAAAAAATAATGTATCAAACATTTTCAATTATTCTTGATTATCTAATTCTCTCAAGTAAAATCTCTGTTGATAGCGAAGGAAAAATCGGCTGGATATATTATCCTGAAAATGTAGAAAAAAAGCTAAAACAAACTCATTTATTTTGGAAAAAACAATAAAATGAAAAGCAATATACAATTTGCAAATGAGAATATAAAAAAAACATTAGAAAAACTGAAAACCAAAGATAAAAAACTATATGAATTATTAATAAGAGCATTTAATGATATTGAAGAAAATGTTTTTTGCGGAATTCAAATTCCAAAAAAATTAATACCAAAAGAATACATTAAAAAGTACAAAATAAAAAATCTCTGGAAATACAATCTACCAGATGCATGGAGACTTATTTATAGTATTGAAGGCAAAAATCTTTTAATAATTTCAATCATTCTTGAATGGATGGATCATAAAGAATACGAAAGGAGATTTAAATATTAAATGAAAAAGGTGATAATCGTAGTAGGAATATTTGCAATAATTTTAACAATTTTATTAATTTATCAAGGGAACTCACCAGAATTTTTTGATATATTTGGATTCGTTATATTTTTATATTTAATCGGACTTGGAATTTATATGCTAAAAAAAAATAAAAAACCAGAATGGATAAGTTTAACCATATTAGAAATCGGAATTTTAGGATCAATCGTTGACGGATTCATAGTAATTAAAACATTTATTTTAGGAGGTTAAAATGAGTTTAATTGTAAAAAGCAACATCAAAAAAGCAATCAAAGAACTGGATAAGGAAAATACAGTATCAAGCGTTGCAGAAGAAGTAGGAATGGCACTTGAAAGAAAAGTAGAAGAAATATTAAGAGATGCCATAAAACGAGCAAAAGCAAATAACAGAAGAAC
>DATDUI010000047.1:0-5642 GCA_035290465.1 Candidatus Nanoarchaeia archaeon
TTTTTCTAATGGGTTTGTTGAGGGGAAAAAATTTTATCTTTTTTCTAAGCCTTTTGATATGCCGTTTAAAATTGCGGATTTGATTTTTATTACTTCTGTAAATGATGAGTATTGTTTTGTGAATCCTCCTGAAGAGATTTCGGATGAACTTTTGGCTTTGAATCAGGGTAATCTTTTGGTTAATAATTGTTCAGATAAAAGTATTCGTGTTTGTTTTGGTGGTGGTAATTGCGATGTTTTTGTTAATTATAATTTGAATTATGTTACTAAGGGTTCTCAAAAATTTTATTTTGAGGGTGATGCTTTAATGTATGCGGCGGTTTTTTCAGATAAAGATGTTTATGAATGTCAATTAAAACGTTTAATGCAAAGGGGGGAGCAATTATCGTTGTTGTATAAAAATAAGGCTACATTTGTTGTTTGGACAGGATGTAAGTCTAATTTGGATTTGTTAGGTTTGAGTAATTTGCAGAAGAGTTTTGTGAGTTCATTAGGTTTGGCTTCTATTAGCAGGTTGGCTGATGAAATTAAAGAAAAGAATGATGTTGCGGAGTGTAAATTATGGTAAATAAAAGACACCCGCTGGTTTCCTCAAAAAATTTGAAAAAACGAAATTTTTTGGGACATTCAAAAGACAATACTTTTGAAGTTTTTGAGCTTCCTCAAATTGCGGAGCGGTGGCATTTTGTTGAGCCTTCTGCAATGCCACGTGGAATAAACCCCTTGGTTCCCTCAGAGAATTTTGGTTTAAATTCTCTGGGACATTCAAAAGACGATACTTTTGAAGTTTTTGAACCTTTTCGAAACATTGAAGGGTGGCATCTCTCAACTTGCACTTGTATATCTTGGAGGTCATTATGAAAATTCGTTTTGAGTCCCCTGTAATGTTTTATGGAATTTTTAATTCTCGTGGGCAGTTGAAGATTCAGCAGATGGCGTTTATGTTAATTGCTGTTACTTTATTTTTTGCGTTAGTTGGGTTATTTTTGATTGTTTTTGTTTTTTCCGGTTTAAAGGGATCTGCAACTGCGTTACAGGAAAAAAATGCGTTGTTGTTAGTGACTAAACTTGCAAATTCTCCTGAGTTTTCTTGCGGGGATGTTTTTTTTGGGAATAAAATTAATTGTGTTGATGCTGATAAGGTTATGATGCTTAGAGAAAATTTGGATAAGTATAAGGGTTTTTGGGGTGTGACGAATATTGAAATTCAAAAAGTTTATCCTGTTGGTAGTAAAATTTGTACTTTGGCGAATTATCCTAATTGCAGTGTTATTAAGATTTATTCTTTGGATGAAAGTGGTTATAGTGTATCGAATTTTGTTTCTTTGTGCAGGAAGGATGTTTTTGATGGAGAAGTTTCAGATAGATGTGAATTAGCTAAATTAATTGTTAGTTATAAGGAGGCTGAATAAAATAAAAGACACCCGCTGGTTTCTTTTGAGCTTCCTCAAATTGCGGAGCGGTGATATCTTTATGAGCCTTCGTGGATATCACATAAAAGAACTTTGGTTCTTTTGAATCTCTTCAAATTGTTAGATGCCACATAAAAAATAAAATGATAAATACAAAAAAAGGTCAGGAAGAGATGATGGGCTTTGGTTTAATTATTATTCTTGTTTCTGTGATTTTGTTGGTTTTTTTAGGGCTTACTTTGAGTGTTTCTCAAAAAGATACTGTTGAGAGTTATGAGGTTGAAAGTTTTATTCAGGCGTCTTTGCAGTATACTACTACATGCAAGGATTATTTGGAGTATCTTTCTGTTCAAAAGTTAATTTTTGATTGTAAAAATGGTCAAGTATGTGTTGAAGGGGGTCCTGCATGCGAAGTTCTGGAAAAAACTCTTTCTGGTATTATTGAAGAAAGCTGGAAGATTGAAGGGGATAGACCTATTAAGGGGTATAATTTGAGGATTTATTCTGATGGGGCTGAGATGTTTGTTTTGAGCAAGGGTAATTTAACTGGCAATTCAAAAGGGGCTATGCAAGATTTTAGCAGGGGTGGTAGTTTGATTGAGATTTATTTTTCTGCTTATTATTAGATTAATAACTGTTTTAGTTAAACTTTAAAATAAGGAAATCTTATGAAAAATATGGATAAAAAAGAGTTTGATTTTTTATTGAAACAAGGCGAAGGATTGAAATTAGAGTTTAAAGAAAGTTTTGACTCCAAGAATTTAAGTAAGGAATTAGTTGCATTTGCTAATACTGAAGGAGGAAGAATTTTTATTGGAGTAGATGATTATGGAAAAGTTAAAGGCATTCAAATAACAAATAAATTAAAATCTGAGATTCAAGATTTAGCAAGAAACTGTGATCCTTCTATTCACATTAAGATAGATGCAATTGATAACGTCCTTATTGTAAATGTTGATGAAGGTTTAAACAAACCTTACAGATGCTCAGCAGGTTTCTTTTTGAGACAAGGAAGTAATTCTCAAAAATTATCAACTGATGAGATTAGGGGCTTCTTCAATAAAGAAGGCAAGATATTATTTGATGAAGGAGTAAATCAAGAATTTAGTTTTGAGAATGGATTTAATAAACCCAAATTTGACGAATTTATTAAAAGGGCTAAATTAAGCAGAACAATTTCAGATGAAGATATTTTAAAAAATATAGGTGTCCTAACAGAAGATAAAAAATTCAAGAATGCAGGGGTATTATTCTTCTGCGATAATGTTGAGAAATTCTTTAGGCATGCAATTATTACTTGTGTTTTATATAAGGGAATTGATAAATATAAAATAATCGATAGAAAAGATTTCACAGAAGACACTATTTCAAACTATAATGGAGCCATGACTTTTTTAATGAGGAATTTGAGATTAGAATATAAAATCAAAGCAGGACCAAGAGAGGAAATTTTAGAAATACCAGAAGATGCATTTAGGGAAGCAATAGTAAACGCAATGGCTCATAGAGATTATAATGAAAGGGGAGCAAATATTCAGATAGATATTTATGACGATAGAGTTGAAATAAGTAATCCTGGCGGATTAGTTCCGGCGATTAAAAAAGAAGAATTTGGAAAAAAGAGCATTTCAAGAAATCCTCTTTTATTTAGCCTTTTCAAAAGTGCAGATTTAGTTGAGAAAGTAGGTTCGGGAATTGGAAGAATGAGAGAGGCAATGCAGAAGGTAAAGTTGCCAGCTCCTAAATTTGAATTTACCAGTTTTTTCACAGTAACCTTCCAAAGACCCACTACCCCCCAAAAGACCCCCCAAAAGACCCCCCAAAAGACCCCCCAAAAGACCCCCCAAAAGCCGACAGAGTTAGAGCAAAAAATTATCGAAGTAATTAAGAAAAAGCCAATAATTACAAGAGAAAAAATTGCTAAGGAACTTAGTATAACTGCAAATACAGTTAAAGAATATCTTGAAAAGTTAAAAAAGAAAGGATTATTAATAAGAATTGGTGGGAGAAAACAAGGTTATTGGGAAGTTAAAATGACAAAGATTTAATTAGTTTAAGAAAAAAAGGTTTTTATTATGGTTCTTTAAGTTCAGATAGTTTTATTTTTCTGCTTATTATTAGATTAATAACAAAAGATTTATATAATTTCTTACTTTCCTTACAATTAAGGTACTATAAATGCAAGAAGAAATTAAAGAAATTAGGACTGTAACTATAACACAAAAAGGACAGATTTCAATTCCCCGTATAGCAAGGACTCTTGCAGGATTTAAAGAAGGGACAAAAATTAGTCTTGTTGTTTATGCTGATAGGGTTGAGCTTAAACCTTTAAAAAAAATTAACGAAGATATACTTCCTGTTTTGATATCTGAAGAAGTTTTAGCAGAAGCATGGGATAATCCGGAAGAGGATGAAATATGGAAGGATTTATGAATTATGAAAAGGGTGATGTTGTTATTTTCAAATTTTCTTTTTCTGAAGGAGAGAAAGTAAAAAAGAGGCCTTCTTTAGTTGTAGCAAAACTAAAAGGGGATAGTGTTATACTCTGTCAAATCACAGGACAACCTAGACCAGATCCAAATATTTTGGAATTGAAAAGAAAAGAATTTCAATCTGGAGGAATTTCTAGGGATAGTTTTATTCGTCCGTCTGTGTTATTTACTCTCAATAAATCGAAAATAGAATACAAGGCAGGAAAATTAAAACCAGAAAAGATTAAACAAGTTGAAAAAGAACTTATAAGAATTTTTACCGAATAATTTTCATTCCCTATAAAATTTTTTATTAATTTAAATCTTAAGATTTATTGTGATTGTGTCAATTACTATTTTTGGTTTATGTCTTATTCTGTTTTTTGTTTTTTCTTCTATTAATTCAATAAATCCAAATCTTTCGAGGAGCTTTATATCGTCATTTACTGATTTAAAATTTCGTTTGAGTTTTTTTGCCAAGTCATAAATTGACGTTGGATTTTGTGTTTTTATTACATTTAACATTCTGGCTTTTTCATTACTTAATAATTGTCGTAATGCTTGTATTCCTTCAAAATCATATTCTGATTTGTCGGCGGTTTGTTTTTTAAATATTGAAAATGCTCCCTTGTCTTGCACTAATGTTATTTCTCTTATTTTTGTTTTTGGCATATTTGAATCTCTCCTGAAATTTAAATACTAGAAAAATTTTTTATTTTTCTTTGTGTTCTTTTCTGATTTTCCTTTATTTTTTCTTCTTTTTTGCATATATATCTTTTTAGGATATATATTATTTTAATATACCCTATCTTAATAAATGTTCTGTTTTAATTGTATGCTAATCTGTATTAATAATTGAATGGTTACAAAAGGTTTATAAACTAAACCCCTAAAAAGGGGGTCTTTTTTAGTCCTTGGTCAAGAGGGTATAGCAAGCTTTTTAAATGAAAATTCATTTGTCTTATTAACACCTTAGGGTGTTCTATAGGGAGTCAAATGTTAAGCATAATAAAAAAAAATACATGCGAGCGTTCATATTCAACTAGTAATGGAGTATACCCTATTACTTCAAACTGGGTGATAATTGCCCTAGGCAATATATTTGATAGAACTGAAAGGGGGTTTAAAAAATAACAAAATGAAAATTAATTTTAGAAAAATTTCGGCTGTTTTAGCTAGCGGTATTATGACTGTTTCTGGTGCTGCTTTTGCTGCTGCTGCAAATTACCCTGCTCCTTTTGTAGCTAGTGGTAATGCAGATGTTGCAATTGTATATGGTACTGGTGCTGGAGTATCTAGTTTAGATTTAATCCAAGCTGGTAACATCCAAACTGATTTACAATCAAGTATGGGTACTACTGGAACTACAACTACAACAAGTGGTGAGGGTGATTCTTTCTTAATTGAAAGAACTTCAACTAAATACCACGTAGGTGATAACATTACTTCTCTTTTTTCTAGTTTTGATGAAGATGAATTACCAACTCTTTTGGCTGATGGAAAATACATTGATAAAGATAACGATGAATTTGACTACACTCAAAAAATTACTGTTGGTTCGAATGTTCAACTAACTATGTATGAAGATGATGATGATCAACCTGTTGTTGGTTTTAAAATTCCATCTGGAGAAACTGTTCTAACTTACTTATTGACTATGGCTGATCAACCTTTGGTGGCTGATTTAGAAACAAGTGATATGACCTTAATGGGTAAAGATTACTATATTTTAGATACAGCAACATCAGGATCTAACCAA
>DATDUI010000048.1:0-13672 GCA_035290465.1 Candidatus Nanoarchaeia archaeon
TCCTCTTCCTTGTTGATTAACAAAACTAAAATTGCAATTTGTATCCGTACATTCATAACTATCTGGACATGAAAACTTATTGCAAGTAACTCTTTTCTGTATTGTCTCATTCCACATTGTAAAAGCTGTAGCATTTCTTATCTCATATAGAGTCTTGTTAGCATCAGCCAAATAAGAAAAATTTGTTGGAAATCCGATCCAATTCCTTGTATTTCCATTATGTTTTAATTCATAAACATGTGCACCAAAATAATTATTGCTTGAATTTTGACCAGTAGGATTCCATGCTTCAACACGATAATATTTTCTAACATTCCCAGCAAAAGAAGTATCAGTATAATTAGGATTAAATGTTTCACTAATAAAATTTAGATTTGATAAATTATTACCTGCATAGATTTTATACAAATAAGAATGATTTGTAACATTCCAAAATAAAACAATATCACCGGTTCCATCATTTTTTGTTTGATTAGCATTTAATAAAATCGGTTTATCTGGAAATAAAAAAGAAGCAAAAGAAAAATTAGTTAGATTAAATGCAGAATTTCCTGCATAATCAGTACAATTAACATTCCAAACATAAAAATTATCTCCTTCGACAATAACCTCTGAAAAATTTACATCTGTGTTGTTCATCGGAGAATTAATAGTTTTATTTAAATGCCAACCAAGTGACCAGTTTCCATATAAACTGCAATTTTTAATTTCATAATTATCTATTACACTAAAATTTAAATTTGGAATTGTAAAACCAGAAAAGTTTTGACTTTGAATAGGATAAATTAAATTTACTGTTGGAGGAGTTAAATCAACATTCACACTTTTATTTAATGAAGCAAATTGACAATTGTCAGCATAATCACAAGCATAACAATTCCAGGCAGATGTCCCTTCATTAATATTTTTATTAAAAATATAACTCACATTGTTAATCCCTGAAGAATTTGTTTCATTTAAATGCCAGCCATTTTTCCATTCTCCAAATAAACTGACATTAACTAAAATATTATCATCATATACAGAACAATTAAATCCTAAACTCGAAGAAGAACTATTATATTTATCAATAGGAGAATTCAATGTCACAGTCGGAGCAAGAATATCTGTCTGGACTTTTAATTCCACAAAATCAGTACTAATTCTTGCCCAACGATTTCCGCCTGCTCCACCGGTTGGACCTGCTAAATAAGAACGAGCAAGAAGTTTAACATAACCGCTTGAATTAATCCAATCACTAAAATTACCTGTTTTTGCAATGTATTCAATATATTTTGCGTTAGTTGTCCTTGTAACTTCAGTATTCCAAGTTCCGGAAGTATGATTATAAAGATATAAAATAAAACCAGGAGTTGTTCCACCATTTTCTCCATAACCGTCCCAGGTTAAATTAATTTTAGTAACTTTATTTCGTGACTCATCAATTTTTAATTCAAATCGAGTATAAGCATATTCCCCTGCACCAGATTGAAAATCCTGAACAACAGTATTATTGCTTTCTAAATCCGTATAAGGGTCATCAATTGGAGTAGCAGTCGTATTAATTATACCTTCGTACGCTTTATTAAAAGTAGTATTTGAATAATCATAAATTGAAAGACCATAACCCACACCTAAAGATAAAATTTCTTGATTATTTGTAGACGCATTATAATATTTTGCAGTATCATTAGTAAAATTACAAGTAATGTGATAACTACCGGCAGAATAAATACTAAAAGTCCATTTTGCATATCCATCTGCACCGGTTAAATTTGAACCAAGATAAACAGATTCATTATAAAAAGAAACATTATAATCACTTAAAGGTCGAAGAGTAACATTATCTTGAACCGGACAATTAACAGTGGTAGAACCACCAATAGGAATTCCCGCAGGATTCAAAAATGAATTTCCAAATTCAGATCTGCCCCATAAAGTAAAAAATTTCACATCAGTTGAATTAGTATTTCCAACTAAATCATTTGCATAAATCTTCCAATAAATATTTGTTCCTGGAATAAAACTTGAATTGGACCAATTGAAAACACTTTGGTTATTTAACCCGATAATATTTTGAGGAGAACTGTATAAACCGGTTTTATTCTCCCATAAACCAGTAGCATTTGTAGATAACCAGGAAGAATTCAAACCAATTGTATCGCTCCAATTAGCCAATAAATTAATCGTCGCTCCTAAATAAACAGTATCAGAATAAATTCCACCAACAGTTTGATTTTGATTCGACCAATTTGGAAAAATCAAATCAAGTGTTACAGTTCTCAAACTTGTTGAATTTAAATTTGTAGCTGAATCATTTGCATAAGCCCTGAATGTATAAAACCCATGACCTAAACCCGTTTTATTTTCCCAAAAAAACTTTCCATCACTATTCTCAAATGTTTCATTAACACCTTGCCATTCAAAATAAACAGAATCTATATTTGAATCATTTACTGTTACATTAATAAAAATCCAATCCTGACGTAAAACTGAATTATTCAAAGGGGTATTAGTTGTAAAATCTATTTTAGGATAAACAGTATCTACATTAATTGTATAATTTGTAGAATTGAATGCAAAGTTTCCTGCAGAATCATTACACCAAATATTCCAGAGATAACTTCCATCAGTAATAGGTTTTATGAAAGCATTAGAACTACCATTAAATAAAGTTGAATCAGTATCATTTAAATGCCAGCCATTAGACCAATTACCCCATAATTGACAGGAATCTAAATAAGAATCACTCGGAGTATAATCAAATTCAATATTACTTAAAGGAGACCAAGAATTATTAATTGGAAATTCTAATAAAACGACAGGAGGTGTCAAATCAATTCTTAAAATTCTAACTTCACTTGAGTTTTTATTTCCGGCACTATCAGTGCAATTAACATACCAATTATGATTCCCCTCATTTAAACCAGTAACAGTAAAAAAAGTTAAAGTCGCATTTAATGTTGAAGAATTTGTTTGATTAATAACAGAATCTAAAATTAAAGAACAGTTAATAATTTGTTCAACATTTTCATAAGCCGTAAAACTAAAAATTTTAGTAGTAGTATTAATTAACGATTGATTAAAAGGTAAATTTAATTCAATAATTGGTTTAGTAGTATCATGAGTAATATTCCCATGAATATCATAATTTCCAAAGTTGCCTTCGCTATCATTTGATCTTGATCTTACTTCGATGTTTTTTTGGTCAGTAATACTTGTTAAATCCCAATTAAATTGGTAAGGGTTTGCACAATCAACATTTATTGAATTCCATCCCCCATCATAATAAGCATCAAACTCAACACAGGAAATACCTGAACCTGAATCAATTGAACTTGCGTTCACAAATTGCGACTCAGTAGCAATATAAGAATTATTTAAAGGTAAACCTTGAATAGTAGTAGGTCCTATATTATCAATACCAATTTGGATAACAGTAGAATTTTTTGTTGAATCATCGTCACTAACATTTAAACGCAAATAACACGTGCTTGTTTCCTGTGAACATTCAGTTTGCGTAATTGTATTTAATGAACAATAATCATTTGAAGAGTCACAAATTAATAAAGGACTTGCAAAATCTGAATTATTATCTATTTCAAATTTATAATTATTTATTGTTCCGTCACTATCAGTAGAAGAGGAAGCATTTAAAGTTTCAGTACCGGAAAGCCATTCACTTGCACTCGGATAATAAAAATTTGCAACAGGAAAATTATTAACATGCAGATTAACAGGAGTTGCAAAATCTGCGGCAGCATTGCTACTTGAACCATGGCATCTTAAATCCCAGCTATTTCCCCCGGAATTTATACCCGAAGTAATATTAAATGTATGAAAACAAGATTGACCAGTCAATAAATCCCCGCAATCATAAAAATCTTCATCATTAACTAAGTCACTGGTCAAAGTAGTAATATCGATAAAACCTCCATCATCATATTCAGCAGTTATTTCAACATTATCACAATTTGTTCCGCTTTCATTACAGGTAATATTACATACAATTGTGAAATTTGAATTAAATCCTGACTCATTAATTTCAAAAGGAATTGTAGGATAAATCATTTCAGCAATCAAAAAAGCAAAAGAAGTTGAAGTCCAAGTAATACCAATGTTAGAAACATTTTCATTATCTAAATCATCACTGGCATAAACTTTTGTCCAATTATAATTACTGTCATAAATCGATAAATAATTCTTAGAATAAACATTATCTCCGGATACAGAATCGCAATCGGTTCCATCATCAACCAAAGTAATATTTTCGTTTGGACCAGTGGGAACATCAATTTCTGCTTTAACAGAATTTACACCCACTAAATTATCATTAACAGTAACATTCAAACAAATCCATGTATTAATAGCGATATCCGTATCATTAATATTTGCATTATTAATTATTGGAGCAGTATTATCAATAGTAAAATTAACATTAGATTCGTCAGACCATACACCGCTTCTATTATCAGTAGCATTGCATCTAATTAAATATTCATTTGAATCAGTGTCTAAAGTTGTATCCCAGGTAAAAGTATATTCACTTAAATTTAAAGTTAAATTATTTCCAATTAAATTCCAGCTTGTTCCGTTATTTAAAGAATATTCAAAACTTACATTTGAAACAATATCAGAAGGATCAGATTCACTCGCACTTGCATTCAAAATTATTTGACCATTTAATTCTTCAAAACCATTAGGATAATTTACCAAACAAACAGGATTATCATTTACTAAATCAATAACAATATTAGTATTTGTATCTGTACCAATTAATCCTGCATTATCTGTAACATTAACCCGAATATCATAATTCCCATCACTTAATCCAATATCCCAACTAAATGTTAAACCATCGCTAGGAGTTGTATCACTTCCAATTAAATTCCAAGAAACATCATAATAATAAAAACTTGCATTTTTTATCCCGGAAGTTGTGTCACTTGAAGTTGTTGCATTTAATAAATAAGGACTGGAAAAAATAATCTCTGAATTTACAGGATAATTTAAAACGGCATTTGGAGAAGTTGTATCGTGAGTAATATTTCCATGAATGTCATAATTTCCAAAGTTGCCTTCGCTATCGTTTGCTCTTGACCGAACTTGAATTCCTGTTTGGTCGCTTACGCTTGATAAATCCCAAGTAGTTGAAAAAGGGATTGCACAATCAACATACAAAGGATTCCATCCCCCACTATAATAAACATCAAATTCAACGCAAGAAACACCTGAACCTAAATCAGTTGAACTTGCATTAATTAATTGTGATTCAGTATTAATGTATGAATTATTAATTGGAACTCCATGAGTTGTTGTCGGACCGAGATTATCTATGCCAACTTGAATTATCGTAGAATTTATTGCGGAATCATCGTCAGTTACTGTTAATCGTAAATAACAAGTGCTTGTTTCTTGAGAACATTCAGTTTGTGTGATAGTATTTAATGAACAAGTAGAACTTGCCGAATCGCAAATTGTTGAAGGCGTTACAAAACCTAAATTATCATCAATTTCAAATTTATAATTATTAATTGTTCCGTCACTATCAATAGAAGAGGAAGCATTTAAAGTTTCAGTACCAGAAAGCCATTCACTTGCACTTGGATAATAAAGATTTGCAATAGGAAAATCATTAACATGCAAAGCTAACTTTTCAAAACTTAATACTGCTGGAGCATTGCTTGAAGTTGAATTACACTGTATAACATAATCATTACTTAAATTTCCGGTAATATTAAAAGAAGCATTTTGAGTAACACCGGGAGAAATTGAACCTAAATTTACACTACTAACATTAGAAGATAGACCAATTGAAGTAAGATTTAAAAATTTATTAGGGGTGCAAATTAAAGAACCATCACAATATAATAAAGAAACTAAAACATCATTGCAAGTTTGACCTTCACATTTAACTGAACACTTTAAATCGAAATATTCATTTTCATCAATTAAAGGATCAGTAATTGGAGAAGTTAAATTCACAGTCAATGTTGGGGAATTTAACACATTAATACCTGCATTCAAGGTATTATTATTTAAAACAGAAGTGATACTTGAAGCAAATAAAACATCTAAATTATAATTTCCTAATTGTGTAGCATTAACTTGCCAAGTCAATGTGCAAGTATCTTGCCCAGAAGTTGCATTTAAGGAAGTACAACTTTGATTTCCGGTATCCACAAATAAAGGGAATGCACCAGGCGTGGAAGAAATTTGTGTTGTCGGTTCAATTCCGGAAGAATTATATCTTGCCATACCAACAATGTTTCCGCAACGATCTCCTGAACTGCCGATACATTTAACTGTTGCATTTAAAATAAAAAGATTATTAATTGTTTCATTCGTTATAATCACTGTAGAAGGATTATTTAAAGTTACATTTAAGCTTCCGGATTTTGCGTAAGTTACATTAAACCATAATTGATCAACATAAGCAGTTGTTGAGGTAGCTGCTGTACTTGTTTGCCTGCTTCTTAATCTTGCTCTATTCCCTGAAGTATCAAAGAAATTAGAACAGACCCAACTTTCACTTACAGTAATATTTTGACAACCAGAAGCACCAGCTACTCCTGGGCAAGCTGAAATTATATTAGACCAGCCATCTCCGGAATTATCATAATCAATTGCACAAATTGTAGGGTTAGCATTACTTGAACGCCATTCATAGCAAGCCTGAACATCTAATACCTCAACGCAATCAGTAATAGTATTATTATAAAAAATTGCATCTACACCTGCATAATCACTCTTTTTCGTAGTTTGTGCTTCTTCAGAAGCATCATTACAAGAAAGTCTATCTGTCCCGCAATTTGCAGGGTAGCTTCCGGAACATGCGACTACAAGACCATTAGTATAACAAGTCACATTTTGCGGACGTAATCCTCCGGTAGTTGTTCCTCCGACAATTGGATCAAGGATATAATCTAAATAAAGAGAACTACCTAAGATTTTCAAATCAAAAGTATCTTCTATACCAAATAAGTTATTTAGTAAAACCTGATATTTATTATAAAAAGTAATTCCATCAAATTGAGTAATTAATTTTGAACTATCCTTAGAATAAACCTCAACAACAGATTGATTTACACTTTTTGCATAAATAGTAATATCATTTTCATTTGTCAAATTCTTCTCAAAAGTTACCCTTACATAATCCCCCTCTGGAATATATTTAAACAAATTATCTTTTTCACCAACTTCAAAATAAATATCATTCAAAAAATTTCGTTCAGAATCTAAATGCTGTGCTTGAGTAATATAAATTTCATCTTTATCTATTAACAGCAAATTTTGTTTAAGATTCACATTTTCAATATTTAAATAAAAATAAACTAAAAGAATAAAAACTCCAATTAATAAAGAGAAAATTCTAACCTTCTTTTTTTCTAAACCCTTCTTTTTGTTCATCTTTACCTCTAAAATACCTTATAATCAACACTTAAATTACATGCCACATTTAGTTTAAATAGATTTAGAATATCGAAGATAATAATTTTATTTTTAAACTAAAAAATCAATTAAAACCGGGCAAATAAACTTCATCTTCAATTCTTAGTTTAGAGATAATAATAATTCCATAAATTAAAAAAGATCCTCCAAGAAGCAACACCGCAAAAATTAAATTTTGTGAAAGCCCAAAATCTTGCAAATCTTTAGCAATTGCCAAAAAATTAAAACCTGAAAGCAAAAATGCCATTTCTTTCATAAATTTTCCTCCAATAAAAAACAATAAAATAGCAAGTAAAAAAGGAGCTAAAATTCCTCCCAATAATACAAAAGAATTATCAATTTTGCCATCACATAAAACTTCTGTATGAAAAAAATCATCTTCATAAACAATCTTTCTATAATCACAGTTATAGAATTTAGAAATAGAAAAATGACCAAATTCATGAATGCCAATTGTCCCAATAAAAATAAAATTAACAAAAATTATAATAAAAAATAAATGCCCTAAAATAACTAAAAAAGGTGGTCTAGGTTCTTTATTTAAATCTCCTTTAGAAACTAATGGAATTTTTTGCAAATCTTTAATGAAAATAAAGATAAACATGCAAAAGACTAAATTTAATAATAAATTAAAAAAATAAACATTTCCAACTTGAAAAATTAATAAAGTTTCAAAAGATAAACCCAATATTGAATAAAACATACCAAAATAACCAAGAGCTTGATAATTATCGTCCCTAAATATTAAATCCATAAAAAAAAGAAACATCAACAAAAAAGAAATAATAATAATAAAATTTGCGAAAGTTGAAAACGAATATAGCATTGAACCAACACCAATTAAATAGAACATTAAAAGGTATAATAATTTCTTATGTAGAGACATAAAATAGATAATTCTGAAAAATAATAAAGATTGAAATACAATCAAAAAAGAATATAAAAATAAAAAATCTTCAGGAGAATAATTTAGAAAACCAAAAAACCATACAAAAGAAAAAAGAGACAAAAAAAGATATAATAACCCAATAACAAAAAAATAAAAAGAAATCTTGTGATAATCTTTAGTTTTATAAAATAAATGAGATTTAATAGATAAAAAGATAAATATCCCAAGAGAGATAATAAAATTTAATAAAAATAAAATTTTCATTTCCATATAAGAATATACCGATACATATTTATAAAACTATTTTTAAGAATAAAATATAAATTAACCCCCCTCTTCACCCAGAGTTGCTGAAACAACAATATTCCCTTGACAATCTCCGGTAATTCCATTAGGGACATAAATCCTCCAATATGTCGAATTTACTGCTTCATTCAATAAATCATTTTGTCTAAAATTTAAACCAGTATTTTTTATCGCTGAACTTCCGGTTAAATTAAGATAATAATTGTTAAACTCACCAAAAGTTAATTCTCCAAAAGTTGAAGCAGTCAAATTATATTTTAATAGGTCAATAGACAGATTACCATCATCACTGCAATTCATTGCAAAACCATCTCCTTCATTAATAGCATAGCCTAAAAAACTAATATTAATTTTAGTATTACCCATATTTGTAATATTCATTACAGATTCATTTGAAACAGCTTGGCTATTAACATAACCAAAATCAAAGAAAGAATTAACTTCAATTGAAAGTAATTGATTAATAAACGTGCTGTTAGACTCATCACTTGAAACAGAATAATTATCCTCTATAGTAAAATTGCATACCCAATTTTCTGAATTTGCATAATATTCCACCTCAAAACCACATAAAATTTGGCTTTGATTTTCTGTTCCATAACTATCATTAACATAACAACTATTATTTGTATAGTGAGTATTATTATCATCTGAATCTCCATAAAAAGAAGAAGTCTCGCCAAAAAATTCTGCTATTACATTAAATAAAGAATCCCCATCATATTCTTCGATAATCGCTTCACAAATCACATCACGAGTAGATGCAGCAAATAAATCAATCTGATTAATAGGATAAGTTAAATCATCATCAACATTTAAAGAAAGTATTATGGGAGGGCTATTCAAAGTAAGATTATTTGCTAAATCAAAACCTGCCCCAGTAACAATTACGGAAATATTTTTACTCAAATATCCACCCCCCGTATCAAAAACTTTAATCTTTAATTCGTCATCAATCTCACAAGGAGTCAATAATTGCTCGCAATCAAACATATAAATGTTATCAGCATTAGAATTTCCATTAACACCAATTATATCTGTTAAATTATCCTGCATACCGTTTATTGGATTCCATAAAACAACTTCATGATCATTTGCAATGGTTCCATCTTTAGCATCATTAACTATACCAACAACATAGTGAGCAGAAGAACAAAAAGGTAAAACTAATAAAATAATAAGTATCAAAAAAAAAGCCTTATTAATTATAGTAAGGTAATGATAATGAAACATTTTCTTTTACAATAACCTCATAAGTTTTATTTGGAAAGATTACAAAATTTTCACCAACCCCTCCGAAAAAATTAACATATCCAACAATCTCTTCCCCTTCTTGAAAACTGATTGCTTCAATTTCAGGATTTAATTTAACCAAAGTTTCAGCATAAAAAGGGTTGGTAATATTAAAAGTAACATTATTTTTTCCTTTAACTAAATCTATAGAATAATAATCAATAGATGAAATTACCGCAAAACAAATTAGAAATAACGAAAAAACAACTAAAAGAATAAAATTTAATTTCATTTTTTTGCTCCTGAATTTAATTTTAGATCATCCTTGACTTTTTCAAAGACTTTTGAAACTTTATTTCTATGCTGTAAAGATAAAGTCTGATAAATTTTATCCAATTTTGAAATTAGTTTTATATCTTTAGTTCTTATTAATTCATCCAAACCTAATTCAAAATCAAAAACAGATATTTTTTCATGCAAATTCTCTAAGTCTTTATAGAGAACAGCCTTTTCTTTTGAATCTAATAAAGCGTATTTTTTAGAAACATTAGAATAAATATCTTTAGCAAATTTAAGATCCTCTTCATTAAATAAACGATTTATTTTTTTTATTTGATCCAAAATTTGGAAATATTCATTAGAAAAATTACTTTTTTTATTATAGAATAAATAAACAAATAAAACGGCAAGCAATAAAATAATTGCAAACCCTCCGGCATACTTTGTTCTATCTAAATCCAGCAAAAAATAACCAGTTAGACTAAATGATGAATCTATTTCCTCATCTGCAATAGAAATAAAACCAACTTTTATTTCTCTCAATCTCTCAGTATCTAAATTTGATTCAAAAGAATAAAAAATATTTTTTGAATCTGATTCAAAAGAAATAACTGAATCTTCTTTGATTGTATTAACATTAGAATTTCTAAAAGCTATATCATTGATGCTGTCAATTATGTCTCGTGGAAAAACCTCAATAAAAGACTGATTATCCTGTCTATCTATTATAGAATTAATATTTCTTTCAACAACAGAAATTTTCTTGCTTGTTCCATCAGAATATAAAATTTCAACTAAATAAAAATTACTTGCCATTTCTAAACCGGATTCATCAATAATTTTTAATGATTCTTTAACGCTTTTATCAATTCTCTCTTTAGACATTAAAGGATCAGACTCAAATAAAAATTCTTCAATGGATTTTTCATCAAATAAATTTTTCATCGAATCTTCCTGTAAAATAATAATATCTTCAGGAACTTTTTTTCCAATAACATTCATTTTTACTCTGGAAGAAGCAATTTTACTATTAAGTTCATTCTCGGTTAAATCCTGTAATTTATATTTTTCAACATCTTGCTTTAAAGAGATTAAATCCGATTTTGATTTATCAATTTCATTTTCCAGCTTTAAATTTGAAAATAAATCTTTTTCTTTTTGAGATTTAGTTGCAATAGAATTTTTTATTGCCATTAATTCTTCAACTGCAAAATCTATTTCAACCAAAAGATTATCTACACGCCCCATCAATTCTAAAGCCAAACCTGAAACATAAGTAACATTATTCAATAATGAAGTAGCATAAACCTGTGAAGATAATTCTCCTTCATTTCCTGCATCATCTATCACCGAAACACGATAATAATAAGTTTTGCCGTCTTCAACCCATTTATCATTAAAAGAATTACTGCCGGAAATTTTATAAAAATCAGTAAAATCAGGATTAGCTGATAAAGAACGATAAATATTAAATTCTTTATAATCCCCATTATAATGCCAATCCAATTTTATCTCTCCATCATAGCCAACTGCAACAATTTCTAAAATTGTTGAAGGATTCAAAGTATCTACTTTAACGACTCCTCCTGAAATAATTTTTGTCCCTTGCCTTCCTTCTAAATCATTTGCTTTAAAATCAAAAGAAATCACACCTTCACCAAAATTTTTATCAATTGATAAATAACCCTTCCAAAATTTTTCATTGCCTAAAAGAGGAATAGGGGTTTTTACTAAACCTCCATCCATAGAGTAGGACAATGTCGGTGCAAAAGATACAATCTTTGAAGTAATCAAACTAATTTCAACTATCCCTTCACTCAAAGGCTCTTCTTTTGAAAAAATAATTTGAGCATTTACAAGAGAATTAATACGTAATATTATTGATAATTCAGTTTCATTCCCAATAGAACCTATTGATTCATCAATACATTTAACATAATAATGATAGATTCCGTCCCCTAAACCAGTAAAACTTTTTTGATGTAATTTCCCAATACTTGAATCAAAATTCATTTCCATATTTTCATAAGAAACGCCTTTAGATAAACTATATTTGCAATGAGCATCAAAATTAGTAGCAACTTTTACTAATATGTCTGAAAAATCTAAAGAATTTTCAAAAGAATTATTTATAGATGAATTATAAATAATTTGAACAGATTGATCTTTTGCCGAAATAAAATAAAAATTATTGACAAATAAAAAAAACAATAACAAAAATAAAATTAATTTTTTCATTATCTTAAACCCCTTAATTTATTTAAGTAAATTTTTCTTTCTTTCCTTATTTTATAAAAAAGAATAGATATTACTAGAATAAAACAAACATAAATAAAAGGCAAAAATAATTTGGAAATAAAATTCTTATCAGAAATCGCCTCTAAAACTGCACTTGACTCAAAAGTTTTCTTACCGCTGTAATAAACTCTTCCGCTAATTACATATTGACCGGCTTTTTGCGGGGTAAAATAAAAATTAAATTTATCTACTTCATTTATACCAATAGCTAATTTTTCGCTTTCTAAAATTTGAACAATCCGGCCCCCTAAAGAAATTTTCCCTTTAAATTGAGCCTCAACCTCTTTTTCACCTTGATTTTTAAAATTAACAATAATAGTAGTTGTTTCCCCAACATTCATTTTTCCAGGGGTTAAAATTCCTAAAAGCTCGCCCTTCACAGTTAAAGCACCTTCTTTTAAAATATCAAAAGTTAAAAGTTCATTTGAATAACATTCTAAAACAGAAACACTCGACCAATATTGACCCAAATCTAAACCTTTTGAATCTAACCTAAATTCGATATTCCCATCTAAAGTAGGTAAAATTTCATTCGCAATTAATTCTTCAGTTTTTAAAATTTCAATTTGATCCTGATCCCAAATCTCAACCAAAACAGTAGGTTTTAATCGAACATTCCCGCTATTTAAGACATTCATTTTTAAAATAATATCATCACCCTCTTCAACAGAAAGAATATCAAAACCTTTAGCAGAACAACTGATTTCTTCAATATCAGTAACTTGAACTTTAATTGACAAATCTAATGACGAGATTATTTTTCCAACAACACCTTCACCTGATTCACCATCAAGACTACTGGTTAATACTCTTAAAAAACCAGAATAATTTCCGTTAGGGATATCATTAGGAGGAGTCACAGAAATTTTAAGGTAATAAGGTTTATCTTTTGAAACATTAATATTTTTTTTTGTGAAATTCAACCATTCAGCAATTTCACCTCTTGCACTTAATTCAAGGCTAACAGGATAATCAGTATCAGCAGAAATCACAGCAGTTTTTTCAGAATAACCATTTCTCATAACATTTTCAAAATTCATTTTTGCAGGACTTAAACCAACATTCGCACAAGAAACAAAATTTAACATAAAAAAGAAATTAAATAAAATTACAATTAATAAAAAACCTTTTCTAAAATACACTTTTCTTACTTTTCTTTCTATCATTTGTCTTCCTCGCGAGTCCTTTTTAATATAAAACTTAATCAATTTCTATATAAGTATAATAAGCTGTTGA
>DATDUI010000049.1:0-3947 GCA_035290465.1 Candidatus Nanoarchaeia archaeon
TCTAAGTTGTCTTAGGTTTTCTATTGTGCCTATTGGTCTTGTTGTTGATACTTTTAATTTTAATAATTCTTTTATTGGTCTTAAGTGATCATGGCTTTCTATTCCTTTTAGAACTAGCAATGCATCGCCAAGCATTCTAAATGATTCATAAACATTTCTAATTATTGTCGTTGCTGATTCTTCTGTTTATTTGATTTTTATTGTAAATTCTATTTCTTTTTTAGACGCTTCAATTAGGCTTTGAGCATTTTTCGCATCTGGTCTTTTGAATCTTTCAAGTGGGCTCATGGTTTTGCCTCCAAGAATCCTGACAAAACTATTCCATTTGCGATATTGGAAAAAAGGTTTAAGTCTATTTTATTCTTTGAAAAAATATGCAAATTTATTGGGATGTTCTTTCTATATCCAAATTGTTCTAAATTCCCCATTTTATAGATTTCTAATTCTGCATTTTCTGCAACTTCTACTGCAATATCAATGTCGCTTTTTTCTGTGTCATCTCCTTTTCTGCAACTTCCGAATAGAATTATTGATTTTGCATTAGGAATTTTTTTCATGATTTTATCTATTATTCTGCTTTCATAAATTTGTCCAAGATTAAACGGAATTTTTAGAGTTATATTGTATTTATGTGCGGGATTGCATGAAATTCTCCATGTTTTTCCTAATATTTCTTTTTTAAGAAAATCTTCTTTTACCAAGTAAGTTACTATTTTATTTGCATTTGTTTTAGAAATTCCGACATTTTTTGCTAAATCATTAAGACTGATTTCTTTTTCAGGGAACGCAAAAAACCAATAGATTATTTTAAAGATTGCTTCTGATTTTTTTACTTGCTGTAATTTTTCTTCTTTTTTTATTTTTGCCATATCAGTGGTAACATTGGTTACTATTTAAACTTTTTGAGAACCAATGGGTTTTAGATGCTGCTTTGTAATTATTAACACCTTTTTTTAATTTTTTAGAAAAAGAGAATTATTTAAATGATAAAATTTTAATTATTGATATTAAATTATTGGATGGTTTGTATGAAAAAAATAAAGTTGCATCATTTTGCTTATAACATTGTTCCAAATAGTTTAGAACTAGTTTTAGAATTTTTTGAAAAGTTGGATTGTAAATTAGTTTATCGAAAAGGGAAAGAAAGGTGGTGTTTAATTAGTCAAGATAATTTATTTGTTAAGATTCAAATTATTGAAGTTAAAGATAAGCCAATTAAAACGGAAGTTAAAAAGAATACTCATATTGCATTTTTATCTGATAATCCTTTAGAGTCTCTTGAGAAAATTAAACTTTTTGCAGATAAAAAAGGGATAAAATTTGTTCAGGGTTCTTGGAGTGATAAAGAATATTGGTTTGATTTGCCTGATTTATTTGTTAATTTTGTAATAGAAATTATGCATACATCTATTGTTGAAAATTAAATTCTTTTTGATTTTAATAAAGATTATAAGTTGATTTTTCATAAGTTAATTATAATGTTAAAACTTAATGCAATACCTGAAAGATATAAAGAATTTTATGGCAAAAATACAGAGCAAATGCCTAAGCTTATAGTCGATGGTAGAGTTCCAATGAATACTTCGGAGTTAATGCAAATAAGACTTGATTGTAGAAATTGTCCTGAAGAGGTAAAAATTGCTTGGATGGATAATTTTTTTGATACTGGCGATGCAGTTATTTATCATCCTAATGGGGATGTAAAGATTGTCCTTGATTCTCAAGCATTAAGAGAAATGACTTATAAAAGTCAAAGAAATATTGGGGCTTTAGTTCTTGATGAAGATGCTTATAAAACATTACGCGGTGAAGTATTCAAGAAAGGTAAGTTTGGAAAGATTAATGATGGGATGTCGAGAGAAGATGTTAAAGTTCATCCTATTTGGAAAGTTTTAGCAAGAGATCAAGCATTACTTAATGATTATACTGATTTAATTTTTGCTGAAAGTCAAGAAAGATTTGGTTACGACATTGCAATGGGTGTTTCTCTTGGATCTTGCGGGGGAAATAATCCTGAAATGAGGGCGTGGTTTGTCGGGAAGCTTGGTTATAGTTCTTATGTTTGTGGCGTTGGTGATCTTGCTATTTGCTATGGTCGTTTTGTAGGTATAGTATCGAATGCACTGGATGTGAGGAGCAAGTGTGTCTCAGATATAAAAGCATATTCTATGGTTGATTTGCTAGCTTTTGATAAAACTATGAAAGGATTAGATGGAACTTTACATCCTGATGTTTTGAAATCTTTTAAAGAATTAAGAAAGAAACTTTAATTATTCATTTCAAATTTTATCTTTAATTATTGTTAATATTTGAAATGTTCCTGGTGTGAGTTTTAAATTCTGAGCTTCGTTATATGAGAACCATCCGTAACCTTTTCCGTCATTAAGTATTATTTTTTTTGAGAACCTAAATTCTTCAGAGTAGCAATAAATTTCTCTATCTTTCGCTTGTATTTTTTCAATGAATACCTGATTATTTAATTCATAATTTAATTTTTCCTGACAGATACGTTTTATTGAATGTATTGGGATTTCATTTTCTTGAATTTCGTCTTCTATGAATGTCCATCTTGAGGAATTATCCTGTCCGTCATTTGCTTGTTGTTGCAAAAATATATTTTTATTTTTATCATATAATATTATGCATGCTGTTTTTTTCATTTCTTTTTTTTGTATCATTTTATTTTTTAAAATATTGTTGCGTAAAGAACACAACCGATTATTATTATTGATGCGATGATATTTCTCCAACTTAAATTTTCTTTTAAAAATATGTGTGCAAATAGGTAAATAAATATTGGGCTTACCATTATAATTAATGTGGTGAAGATTATTCCGAGATTTACGTATCCATAGTAGATTATTACTCTATAAAGAACCCAGAAGATTCCTGTTATGAATATGTATGATGTTAATGTTTTATCCATTTGTATCATTTTTGGTCTGAAGATTATTAAGCTAAATAAAAATATAAATGCACATCTTAAGAAATAAAATGTGAGTGATGAGTAATAGTCAAGAATTAATCGTGATATTACTAGTTCTAAAGCAAAGAAAAAACTTCCGAGTATTGCCGATAAAAAATATTTGTTGAATTTTAAATGATGTCTTTTTATGTGTGATAAAATGAGGGCTAATCCTGCGATTATTGCGGGAATAATAATTTTTAAATTTTTTTCGTACATTCCTGAATCAATAAAGAAACTAAAAAGTATTGCTAATAAAACTACAAATAATGGTTCAATCATTTTGGCTGGCTCAAGGTTTGAAACTTTTTCTCCTTTTACTGAATAGAAAACAAACCAATTAGCTAATAATGAAAAAATTATTACCAATGAAAAAATTATTATGTTTAATGGTTGCAGTGCTTGTGGGTCAAATTTCCAATAAAAGTATATGAATGGGAGCATTACCAGCATTATGACAAAAAATATTGCTGTTTGGTAAAATTTTATATCAATATTTTTACGCTTTACTACTATTTTTTCGAGGATTGTTCCTGCTGCTAAAGATATTGCTCCTAAGAATGGTAAATAGATCATTTATTTCTTCCTCTTTTTATATCATGAATAATATGTTTTGAGTTTTAAATCTTGTGTGTTTCTATTTTGAGTTTTTAATAGAAAATATATGCGCGGTCCGGTGCTAAAAAATCTTTTCAAGATTTTTGGCAACTTCAACTCCATTGGAGATTGAAGTAATCGAACCTTTTCGGCTCAAGAAATAATGTTTAAATTTAACGACTTAGATTCTCCGAAATCTTTAATATTAAATCTTCGATTTAATATTATCTATGCGCGGTCCTAACTCACAATCACGCACGAATTTTTTATTTTAATCTTTGAATTTTTATTTGAAAGAATGAAATTCTACCACGTAATTGTTCGGAATCGAAAGGACATCTTATAGCTTCTAGTCCGATGTCCAATTGGGCTAATAGCCCAATAT
>DATDUI010000050.1:0-6691 GCA_035290465.1 Candidatus Nanoarchaeia archaeon
TTTCGGCATTTCTCTCACTACTTCCAAGATTGGAATAGCATTATTATTTTCCACAGATTGACTAATCAGTTTATTTTTAGCAATAGGATAAGAATAATCAACAGACGCATTCACACTAGTCTGTTCATTATTTTGACTCGACGTCACATTAAATAAAAGAGTATAATTGCCCGGAAGAATTGCATTAATAGTTTGCCCTCCTGAATAACTCCAACCGGAAGGCAGATTCAAAGTAACATCATAATTAACAAATTCATTAAACGGATGATATAGATTAATCTTATAATTTTCAATTGTACCATTGCACATATAATCATAGAACACAGCTGATGCAGTTACATCTTTAAAAGTTAAATTTTCAGTTCTTGAATCTGTTTCATCACCCGAAACATTAATATTCAAACTATATTCTCCCGAAGTCCAGCTCGAAGTAGGAATATTCGTAAAATTAACATAACTCACAGAATTAGCGTTAATATTAACATCAGCGATGCTAGACGAATTCACATTATTTAAATCAGAATCAACGATATTTAATTCAACATCAACATTTCTTGCAAAATCAAGACTATTTGATAATTTTACAGAAACATTAATTAGACTTTCAGAAGTTTCAATACCCTTGACATTAACACCATTAATCGAAGTAATAATATCTTCAATTTTTAACGATTCAGAATAATAACCTTGTAAAGTTAAACCTGTAATATCAACATTATTATTACCAACATTTTCAAATTTAACAGTGCATAATCCTGACTCATTAGTAAATAATTGATCTCTTAAAATTACAATTTGTTTAGAAGCAGATGATGCAACATATTCGCTGTGTAAAATATCATTCCATTTTAATCCATCATATGAATACACTCTAACATTAGTTCCGACAGAATTCCAGTTAACATTTAATTTAGCAATTCTATAATTTGCAGCATCACAATTCCAGCTAAAGATTGATTGATTATTTGGTTCAAGTGTAACAGGCAAATCATCCAAAGTTACTGAAGATGTTAATTCTTTATATACAACAAAATTATTTGATAATTGCGTATCATTACCGGCGTTGCTGGAATTCGCAAACATCGACATATTAGTCACACCATAAGTAGAAGGAGTAACATTCCATGATACCTTCACAGGGGAGCCAACAGTTATTGCACCTAAAAATTTAATTTGATCAAAAATAGTCCAGCCGATTTCAGTAGAATTCAGAATAGCATAAACATCATTCGACGTGCTTACCCAAGCGTTTACTGTACCATTAGCTTTAAATAAATTATTCTGAAAAGCTTCACTTGGAACTAAGACATTTGAAGCATCAACAGTAGCTTCACATCCAGTGGTTTGCAAAGTGATTGTAAAATTCTCAGAAATATTAGAACCATAATTCGGTTCACTTGAATTAATTTCTCCCACCCATTTTTGTAAACCATCTATATAACTGCAATCACTCATATTAAAATAAAAATCAGCATAACCAGAAGAATTTGTAATTGCACTTCCAATAATTTTTTCATCATCCGCATAACTATCATGTAAAAGTTTAAATGTAACAGTTGCAGACGGACCAGTAACATTATATGAACCTTTATCAAAATCATAAACTCTTACAGATAAATTCTTACCTTGAGAAAGATAAATTACAGTTGTGCCATTTCCTTGACCACCATAACTAAGATTTGTTGAATCTTTTGTGATATCAATATAATTAGTTGTTCCGGAAGTTGAAGTTACAGAAGGATCATCCATTTTGAATTGATAAAACCATTGACCTTGATTACTTGAAGTAAAATTCCTAAACCAAGTTTTTTGTGAATTAATACAATTATCACAAGAAATGGGAGTCTGATTAATACAAATTGAAGGGGAACAAACTCCAGGATTAACTGTCTGCCCAAGATAAAGTGAAATATTAATTATTTGATTAACATCACCTGAACTGGCAATAACGCTAAGGTTTCTATTTGGATAACCCCATCCTGCAGAACTTGGAACACCAATAGGATTTTCTAATTTATATCTTGGAAAAAGATAAAACAAACCAGGATTATTTTTTTGTATTGTAAAGTTATTATAGTGTAGTGATGCATTTGCAAACATTGTAACATTATACCAACCTTCATCTGAAGAAATAGTTGTAGAATAATCACAAGTAAAAGCATTAGCTCCAACTTGAGTTGTATCATTGCAAACAAAACCGGAAATTGCACTAAGATTAGCATTATAAATAACTGTAGAAGTCAAAGCATCCCCACAATCATCAGTAGTAGCACCTAAGAAACTAATAATTTCTTCCTGAGTATAATTTCTTGTACCATCCGGACGAATTAAACTAAGTAAAATATCACCAATTAATGAAAATTGCAAAATATCTGAAGTAGTATCTTTATAACAAGAATCGCTAATAATTTCACCTTTTAATTTTTGATTCCCAACAGCATATTTTGTAGGAGTACACACAGGATTAAAATAATAACTAACATAACCAGAAGAATTTGTTTGATTAATAATACCCGTATCATAATTAACAGTATCAAAAGTTGTTTTAAAAGTAACATTTTTTCCAGAATCAAAATAATTTCCATTGTCTAAATCTTTTACTCTAAAAATAAATAAATCAGTTTGATTACCAGTACGATTTGCAATAGTATTATTCCCAAAAATATTTTCAAAAAGAATATCGTCTTTTTCTATTTGAAATGTCCTTGCAGTTGTTTCACTTGAAATTAAATTTGAATCAATAAGATAAAATTTATATTGAGCAGAAGAAGTAACATTTGCACACAAAAAATTAGAAATATTAAAATTATATTTTGTCAAAGTAGAACAATCAGAGATACAACTTTTTGTTTCAACATCAACAAAACCTAAACCAGTATTAATCCTCAAGGTAACATTAAATAAATCTCCATCTGAATCACTTGCATTCACTGAAAAATTCCATACTTCTCCCCAGCCAGCAATTGCTCCGGAAGTAACACCATTAACAACTTCATTAGTTCCGGTAGGAGCAGCATTAACACTTACAGAGACAGAATAATTTTGAGAGGTGTAAGAATTATAACAAGAACTTAAATCAAGATAACCCTTCCATTTTTTAGTACCAGAAGTAAAACCTGAAGGATTAAAATAAAATAAAACATTACCGCTAGAATTAGTATTGTTATTTCCAACTGTTTGAAAAATATCTCCAATATTAGTAACATCAAATTTAACATTAAGAATTTCAGAAATATCATAACTGCCTTTACTTAAATCATAAGCTCTTAAATGAAACTCTGCAGGAATTTCAGAAGTTGCAGTACTTTGATTCCCGGAAATATGAGTTATATTAACATCATCTTTTAAAATACTAAAAATACAATTATTATCTTGATCCATACATTCATTGGTTATACCTGAAGCCCAAGCAGTTGTATTATATCCTGCATTATCGGTAGCATTAAATTTAAATTCCCAATCACCAATATCAGTACAATTAAAATTAATAGTCCAATTTAAATCAGTTGAAGCACAATTATTGCAATATTTTTCTTCACCAATTTGTTGCCATTCTTGACCTGCCAACCTTCTCCAAAGTTTAACAGTAGTATTAGAAGTAGGATTAGTAACATTAATTCTAAAAGTAAAGTTTGACCCCCATGCACCGCTTTCTTTTGAAACATTTGCATTAAAAATAATCGGAGTCCAACACCAAGAATAATTGATATTAAAATTATCAACAACAAACGCTTCCTTAGCATTAAGAAAAATAGCATTTAAATGAACAGAATAATTTGCAAAACTATCATTAAAACCACTGTTAGCAACATTGCATACATTTTTAGCTTTATAATTTGCACAATCCCATTGTGGACCTAATGTCGCTCCCCCGGCAATTATCGTATTATCACAACTAGAAAACCTAATATTCGTCCAATCACCCCCACTTCCAAGAGGAGATTCTGTACGATTCGCAATTTGTGTAAGTGCCTGATTGCATAGTCCATCACTATCTGTAACTCCAACATTAATAAATCGAACAAATGTACCAATACTCTTAATATCACAATTTTTTGGACCGACCGTTGTAGGATTCGGAGTACAAGCTGTTCCGGGAGTCCAATTTAGATAAGTATGAGCATTTGGATTTAATTTAGTTCCTGCAACACTCCAAACGATATTATCTACAAAAATTTCACAAGTTAAATTTCCGCTGAAAAATTGATCACTTTTTCCCGCAAAAATTGAAGGGAAAGTAATTAAAGATAAAAATAAAATTATAATTAAAAATTTAAAAAATTTCATTTTTTACCCCCAAAATCATAGCATAAAGTATAATTTATACTAAAAACATCAGTAATCAAATATTGAGATCCATAAACTTTAATACCATAACAATTTAAAAAATTGTAACGATTTAATTTTTCAATACCGCATTTATTATTTGAATTTTTGTTATTCCCACAATATCTCCCCAATTTTATTTCTTCTTCACTTAATATTTCATAAGCAAGATAATCTGAATATTTCACTTTTTCAGGTTCAGCACAAATAGATTCTTTAGGATTTGAAATCTGAACATAACCTTCACCTTCAGTAATTCCCTCTTCAAGATCAGTAAATATAAATCTTGTCTGAAGGGTGATATTAGAAAAAAAACAATTGTCAACATTTAATTCAGAACAACTAAATTTTGGATTCCAGACATAATAACCTGTAGATCCTTCAGAAAATAAACTATAATTACTCGACCATAAAACTTGTTCTTCAAAATCTTTACAAACTAAACCCTCAAGGGTAAAATTAACCAAAGAATAAAAAAAAGTAGTTTCAGCACTAATATTTTGATAGGAAACTTTAAGATTATAATAACCATCATTTTCAAAATCTGAGATAAAAGAATAAATGTAATTACCATTTAAAACATTTATAGAATCTGCAAAAATAAGACTTTCATTAAAAAACAATTCTAATTTTATAGTATCATTTATTTTAGATCCATTTATTATTGCAATTCCAGAAACATTTATTGTTTCATTCAGGAAATAATTTTCTTTATCTAAATTAACTTCGATAAAAGTAGCATTGATTAACTCCTCAGGAAGAAGAGTAACATTACTTTCATTTATTTCTTCTTCAATTTCTTCAAGAATATTAATCTCTTGAATAAAAGAGATAAGTTCAAAATTATCATAAGATAAATTCATACTCAAAATACCTTCACTCACAGGAATCTTTAAAGAAGTCAAATTAATTTCAAAAACTTTAAAATTTTCTCCAATATAATCTGTGGAAATAATTGCAGTATCATTCTCAATATTTAAATTCACCTCCTTAGAAGAAAATTTTATCTCAGCACTTTGCCCTTCCTTTAAGACATAAATAAAAGGATTGTTTTTTGAAACATTTCCTTCAATGGTATCTTTTAACTCTAAAGAGATCTGACCAGTCATAGTAAGGAAAAAATTATTTACTGCCTTCAAAAATCCAGAAATAATTGCACCAGTAATAGGCGTTTCAGTAACTGAAGATTCTTCAGTCTCTTGAACTTTCTCCACTTTTACTTTTTCATCTTTT
Source organism: Candidatus Nanoarchaeia archaeon (assembly GCA_035290465.1). Classification (GTDB taxonomy): domain Archaea; phylum Nanobdellota; class Nanobdellia; order Pacearchaeales; family GW2011-AR1; genus GW2011-AR13. The sequence continues at coordinate 5,560 of DATDUI010000050.1, forward strand.
TTTTCTTCAACAATCTTTTCAGAGACTTTTTCTTCGCTAACAGCTTCAGGAGGAGGAATAACTTCAAATTCTTCAATCGGAATTTCTTCTTCAATAATTTCCGGAGAAGGCAAAACATTCTCTTCTTCTATAACTTCCGGCTCAATACTAACATTCTCCTCTTCTATAACCTCTGGCTCAATACTAACATTCTCCTCTTCTATAACCTCTGGCTCAATACTAACATTTTCCTCTTCAGTAACTTCAGGTTCAATAACACTAACATTCCCCTCTTCTATAACCTCTGGCTCAATACTAACATTTTCTCCTTCACGAATAACAGAATAAATTTCAAGAGTAAAAGTTACATTGGGATAAACCTCAGAAGGAATAACCGCATAAGCTTCACCAATACCGGAAAGATTTGTTCCCTCAAGAGAAAAATTTTGATTTACAACTTCTTCAGAGATTAAATCACTTAAAAAATAAGTTTGAGAAAAATTACCTAAGACAACATTTATCTTTGTTGAAATAGGTATTGCTTCTCCTTCTTGCAAAGTAAATTTCAAAACTCCATCGATAAACTCATTTGAATGATATTCAGGTTTAACATCTAAAATAAATTTCCCAGTAATTCCAAAATTTAAGAAAAATAAAATTAAAAGTAAAATTATTCCAAAAAAGATAAAAATTAAATATTTATTGAAAAATAACCTAATTTTTGATAAAGCACCAGCTAAGAAAGAGAATTTATTTTCAAAAGTTCTGTTTTTTGGCAAGAGTTTTTTCTCCTCTTGCTTAAACATTTAAACAGGCCTCTCCAGACCGAATTTAATTAAAATTTTTGAAAAAAAATTAAAACTATTTATAAATAAAGTTCTACCTCTAATTGCCCCTTTTTTTACCATTTTTATGACGAATTTTACACAAATATATGCCAAAAATATATTAAATAGTTCAGTAAGAATAGATTCGTATCAAAAAATTAAATCAACAAAATCAAATTTTAACTAATTAGTAAGCTTTAAATAGAATTTTTATCACAAATATTTATGGCCCGGTAGCTCAGCCTGGATAGAGCGACTGCCTTCTAAGTAGTAGGTCGCAGGTTCGAATCCTGTCCGGGTCGTTTATATGGCATTGAAAATGCCAT
>DATDUI010000051.1:0-4975 GCA_035290465.1 Candidatus Nanoarchaeia archaeon
AGAAGTAGGATCAACAATAATAAAACCTTTTTCATTAGTTTCTTCCAGAACAAAAGGTAAACCATTATAATAATGATTACAACCATTTAGAGAATCACCTAAAACTGACGAATTAGAATAACCTTTATTCATTAAAGACAAATTCATATGAACAGAAGCACTATCGCAACAAAAGTGAGGAAATTTTTGTATATTTTTTTTGCTAAAGACTTTTTGTATATTTTCAGATTTTCCTAAAACATAATGTAAATATGAAAGTTCATAAATTCTTTTTATATGTTCATCTAACTCATTTTTATCCTTAACAAACATTGAACAATATTCAGGCACATTTTTATGTTTTTTTAATAATTTCCGAATTTGTTTAGTATCAAATATCAAATCATACTCAATACAGGAAGGATTTTTCACAAAAATCGAAAATTCTTTTTTAGCAACTTCTAAAACCTGTTCTAATCCTTTTGTCTGACCATTTTGAATTTCATTTAATTTTATGCCATACTTTTTATCTAAATCACTTTCATAACCCTTTGTCCAAATTGAACAAGGAAATAAATTAGTTACTACCATAAAATTACATAAAGACTATATTTTTAAAAGTTTTTATAAGAGATTAAAGATTCTCAAAAACCTTTAAAAGTCTTTAAACCTCCATAATTAAATGGAAATTCAGGAAAGAGAAAACAAAGTAAATGACTTTTGGGATGATGCGAAAATATTTGAAAAACAAGTAAATAAAGATGCACCCAATGGTGAATACACATTCTACGACGGACCACCTTTTGCAACAGGATTACCACATTATGGACACATTGTTGCAAGCATAATAAAAGATGTTGTACCACGATTCTGGGCAATGAATGGATACAAAGTTGAAAGAAAATGGGGATGGGATTGCCATGGTTTACCTATTGAAAATATTGTTGAAAAAGAATTAAACTTCCAAAATAAAAAAGACATTGAAAAATTAGGAATCGACAAATTCAACAATTTATGCAGAAGTAAAGTCACAAGTTATGTAGAAGATTGGAAAAAAGTAATAAGACAATTAGGTCGTTTTGTAGATATGCAAAATTCATACAAAACAATGGACTTAGATTTCATGGAATCAGTCTGGTGGGTCTTTAAAGAAATTTACGATAAAGATTTAGTTTACAAAGGTTATAGATCAATGCATATTTGTCCGCGTTGCCAAACAACACTCTCACAATCAGAAGTTACTGAAGGATATAAAGATATCAAAGACTTAAGTGCAATTGCAAAATTTAAATTAATTGAAGATGAGAACACATCGGTTTTAGCATGGACAACAACACCATGGACATTAATTGGAAATGTAGCTTTAGCAGTTGGAAAAAATATTGACTATGTAAAAATTGAAAGAAAAGACGAAACAGGAAAAATAACCAAATTCATTTTAGCAAAAGATAAATTAAAAGAAATTTTTAAAGAACAAGAATACAAAATTATTGAAGAATTTAAAGGAAAAAAACTAATCGGAAAAAAATACAAACCACTATTTGATTATTACATTAACGATAAATCAATAGAAAATAAAGAAAATGGCTGGAAAATTGTTTTGGCAGATTTTGTTTCAACAGATGAAGGAACAGGAATAGTTCATATTGCACCAGCTTTCGGGGAAGATGATATGAATTTAGGTCAAAAAGAAAACTTGCCATTTATTCAGCATGTAGGAATAGACGGAATTATCGAAGAAAAAGCAAAAGATTTTGCTGGAATGAATGTTAAACCAATTAAAGACCATATGCAAACAGATATTGAAATAATAAAATATCTTGCAAATAAAGATTTATTATTTTCAAAAGAGAAATATGAACATTCATATCCTCACTGTTGGAGATGCGATACACCATTATTGAATTATGCAACAAGCTCTTGGTTTGTTAACGTAACAAAAATAAAAAAAAGATTATTACAAACAGCCGAAAATATTAACTGGTCGCCAAATCATATTAAAGAAGGAAGATGGGGAAACTGGCTTAAAGGAGCAAGAGATTGGTCCATCTCCAGACAAAGATTCTGGGCATCAGCAATTCCTATCTGGGAATGTTCTTGCGGAGAAATAAAAGTTATAGGCTCGGTAAAAGAATTAGAAAATTTAAGTGGTAAAAAAATAACAGATATACATAAAGACACCGTTGATAAAATCCAATTCCCTTGCTCAAAATGTAAAAAACAAATGACAAGAATACCAGACGTTTTTGATTGTTGGTTTGAATCAGGTGCAATGCCTTTTGCCCAACTGCATTATCCATTCGAAAATAAAGAAAGGTTCAACCAAAAATTCCCTGCACAATTTATTGCAGAAGGAGCAGACCAAACAAGATGCTGGTTTTACTATTTGCATGTTTTAGCAATAGGGGTAAAAGATAAAGAAGCTTTCAAAAATGTAATTGTTAATGGAATAGTTTTAGCAGAAGACGGAAAAAAAATGTCAAAAAAATTGCAAAACTATCCGGATCCAACAAAACTAATGGATAAATACGGTGCAGATGCTTTAAGATATTACTTATTAATGTCTCCGGTAATGCTTGCAGATAATCTAAACTTTTCTGAAAAAGGTGTACTTGAATCCTATAAAAAATTAATAATGATCTTAACAAACATCGTCAAATTTTATAATGAATTAAAAATTGAAAACATTCCGGAAAAAAAATCAAAAAATATCTTAGATAAATGGATAATTTCAAGATTAAATCAATTATTAAAAGACACAGATAAAGCAATGAGAGAATATAATTTACCTTCGGCATCTAGACCAATTATTGAATTTGTGGATGATTTATCTACATGGTACTTAAGGCTTAATCGAGATAGATTAAACGAACAAAACCCGGATGCAATAAAAACATTACATGATGTTTTATTAATGTTATCAAAGATTATTGCACCATTCACACCATTCATCTCTGAAGAAATTTGGCAGGAAATTACAAAAAATAATTTTAAAAATGAAAACAAATCAGTTCATTTAGAAGAGTGGCCGGAATATAATGAAAAATTAATTGATTCAAACTTAATTAATAAAATGACAGAGGTTAGAGAAGTAGTTTCTGCTGGTTTAAAACAAAGAGACCAAAATAAAGTCGGACTTAAGTGGCCGTTATCGACAGCAACTATTTCTTACAAAAAAACATTTTTAGACAGAGAAAAAGAATTAAAAGAATTAATTAAACAAGAATTAAATGTCAAAGGATTAAAAATTTTAACAGATTCAACTGAAAAAATCAAAGTTGAATTAGATTTTAATTTGACACCTGAACTTGAAAGTGAAGGATATGCTCGGGAAATATCTAGACAAGTCCAATCATTTAGAAGAGATTTAGGGCTTAATAAGCAGGATATAATTGAATTAATAATTATCACAAAAGATAAAGAACTCACAAAGATTATCGACGACCAAAAAGAATTTATTCAAGATAGAACAAATTCAAAAGATCTATCAGTTGTTACAACTGACAAGGAAAGATTTAAAAACAAAATCGACTTTAAAATAAAAGATAAGAGAGGGGAAATTGTGGTTATTAACTACTAATAGGTAATCCATAAAATTTACTCTTTTATTATAACAAACTTTAAAAAGAAAATTAAAGTCATATAAATATACAAAATGATAGTTAAAGAAGAATTTTTAGGAAGACTACGAAAGATATTTGATTTAAACTTATATGAGGTAAAAGTATGGACTGCATTACTTTCAAGAGGAACATCAACAGCAGGAGAATTAAGCAGTATTTCTGACGTACCAAGATCAAGAACATATGATATTTTAGAAAGTTTAGAAAAAAAAGGTTTCATTGTTATGAAATTAGGTAAACCAATCAGATTCGTAGCATTAAAACCAGCAGAAGTTGTTGAAAGAGTTAAAAGAAACTTAATGGTTCAAGCAAAAGAAAGAACAAAAAGATTAGAAACATTAAGAGGAGACGAAGTTTTAGAAGAATTAAGTTCATTATTTACTCAAGGGGTAAAATTCGTTGAACCTTCAGACCTTTCTGGAAGTTTAAAAGGAAGACAAAATTTATACAATCATTTAGATATGATGGTTAGAGAAGCAGAAAAAACAATCACAATCGTCACAACAGCTGAAGGAATGAATAGAAAACTTGAAGCATTAACACCAAGTTTAGAAAAATGCAAGAAAAGAGGTGTAAGAATAAGAATTGCTGCACCAATTGATAATAATAATCTACAAATTGCAAAAGATTTAAAAGATGTTGCAGAAATCAGAAACATTGGAAAAATGAAAGCACGATTTGTAATTATCGATTCAAATCAATTAATGTTCATGCTTTTAGACGATGAAAAATTCCACCCTAATTACGACGTTGGAGTTTGGATTAACACAGAATTCTTTGCTCAAGCATTAGAACAAATGTTTGAACTTGCTTGGAAAGATATGAAACCAATTAAATAATTTCATATTAAAGGAGGTATAACATGAAAGATTTAAATAAAAAGGTGAAAAAACTTGATATTTTTGACATAAAACTGATTGAATTAACATCAGCAAGTTTTATCCTATTTTTAATCACTGTTTGGCCAACTTTAATGGTTTTAGTTCACAGAATTCATTGGGGATGGTTCTTAGGAGCAACAGTAATATTTGCTTATAAACCGTTAAAAAAATTATTCTTTTAAAAGAAACATAATTTTTTAAAGGATAAATTACATTTATTTTTGAAAGGCGTGGTTAGTTTATCGGTAGAATATCTCGTTGCCATTTTGAAAAGTGATTACTTTTCAATCTTTTGCCTTTATAGGGTAAAAGCAAAAACGAGGTGAGCCGGGTTCGATTCCCGGACCGCGCATATTGGGCTATTAGCCCAATTGGACATCGGACTAGAAGCTATAAGATGTCCTTTCGATTCCGAACAATTACGTGGTAGAATTTCATTCTTTCAAATAAAAATTCAAAGATTAAAATAAAAAATTCGTGCGTGATTGTGAG
>DATDUI010000052.1:0-12306 GCA_035290465.1 Candidatus Nanoarchaeia archaeon
TCATTGCTCGTTTATAGCCAACGTGGACGAGTTTTGCATATTTTTGAGCAATTGATTTCTTTTTTGCATTTCGTTGATTACTAAGCCAGATTTTAAGAATACGAGTAGGTTTTTGATAACTTGTAAACCCACAATTTGAATTCTTCTTTGCTGAAGAAATTCCATAACTTAACAAGGCATTTTCATAAACTAAAAATCTCCAATATTGTTGCTTGTGGATTCTACCCTTAAATACGTCGGCTTTACTTAACAAATCATAAGCTCTTACTAAATCAAGTCCTGAATATTCTTTATTAATATTTTCTTCAAGCCATAAAAAGATTTCATCAATTTGCATATCAACAGAATCATAAACTTTTAAGAGATCATTATTTGGCTTGCCTTTGAAGACTAATTTTAATGCGTTAAAAATATCTGTTCTTCTATTTCTTTCATCCGGGACAAATTTTGAAGGGTCTTTTAACCTTGATGCAGTTTGCAAATCATTTAAAGCTGCTCTTAAATCCCCGTTAGCTTTAACTGCAATTTTAGTTAAAACATCGTCGTCTATGGATAATTTCTCTTTTTTTAAGATATTTATTAAAACATCTTTAATGATATTATAATTTATTTCTCTGACTTCAACTAATTCAACTTTTTGTCTTAAACTACTAAGATTATTTTTCCAGATATCATTTGCAGTGATTATAACAGGATAAGTAGTTATTGAAATTAATTCTAATAATTCAGATAAACCTCCCCGGTCTACTGCACAAATTCCGTCGACTTCATCAACTAATATTATTTTATTTAATTTTGTTAAAGATTTTTGTTCAATTGCCGGTTTTAATACTTCCTGAAGTTTATTTTTATTTCTTAAGTCTGAAGCATTTAATTCAAATATTTCAGCGTCCATTGCTTTTGCAATTGCATGAGCCATTGTAGTTTTTCCTGTCCCTGGTCCGCCATATAAAACCATAGCTTTTTTTTTCTTTGGATAATTCGCAACAAAAATTTTTATTTTTACAATTGCCTCAGCCTGACCCATAATTTCATTTAAAGTTTTAGGACGATATTTTTCAGCGAATGATTTTGAATCTTTTTTTCTTTCTGAAATTGTTTTATTTACTGTTTCCAAAGGAATTTCTGATTCTTCTTTTACTTTTTTAAAATAATAATTTAAATTTGCAGGAACTTTTTCAATAAGGTCAGTTGATTCTTCCATTATTTCTTCACAAGTTATTTCTTCATCAAAACTTTCAGTAATATCTATAGAAATTTTTTTTTGAGTCATTTTAAATTATTTTTTAGAAAGAATTTAATTCTTCATAAATTTCATTAACCTCTTTAATTATACCATTAATTTTACCTGAAACAATTACATAGCCAAAAGGTAAATCACAAGACTTTTGAGAATAATTTTCTAACTTTGCAGGGATATATTTTGGTCTTAATGCAAGTTTAAAATTTATTAGTCTTACTTTTTCTTCATCAGATATTGGAAAACGACAAATATCAACATCTTTTATAGATTCTATTTTTAATCTGGTATCATCAATTAATTTTTCAAGAGAAGCTTTTTTAATTATCATATTCTATTAGTTCTTTCCAATTTTTTTTATAGTCATTAAATCTTTTATTAAATTCTTCTTTGGATGTAATTGGAATATTAAATTCATTTAATTTTTGTTTTAATTCTTTTAAGATCATTTCTTTGTCTTCATCTGTTCCCATTTTTTCAAGTTCAAGGATATATCCATAACCTCGAGTATAATCAAGAGAAACTTTAATGCCATCCCAATTAAATTCCTTTCTGTCTCTTAACCATTTTATTTTTGCAGTATGACCTAATTTATTTAAAAATCTTTCAAGAAGTTCAAAATCTTCTCTTTTTGTTATAATCTCAACTTCTTCCATAAATTCATCATGAACATTTCCGGATTTATGCCATAGTTTTGCACAATCATTATTTCTTTGTATTCTTAAATTTGAATTTTCATCAAAATAATATGTTTCCTGAAAATCTTCTTTTATAAAAATTGCATTTTCATTAAAAAATTCTAAAAATTTATCATATTTTTCTTCTGAGATAAAAGTCTGGACTTCGACTTCGATATTTTCATCTGCCATATTTACTTCCCCATTCCAGCTAAAACAAAACTGGCTAAAAGTGCTTCTAATTGTATAAATGGATCAGAACCTTCGACAATTCTAAATTCCACTTCACCAGTTTTTTCTGTTAATTTTACTTTTATTTCCGGTTCAATTGGCAAATTCCAAATTTCTTTTTGTATTGCTTTAATTGTATCTTGTCCGGAAATACTTTCTTTTAACATTACATCTAAAAGCTTTTCTCTTGAGTTTTTGAAATCTCCTGAGAGAGCATATTCTAAAACAACTTTGATATCTTTAGGTTTTGCATTAGATATTATGGTTGAGATTAATTCCGGGGTAATAGCCGGAGAAATTGCGGCAGTTGCCTGCAAAATATTAATACATCGTCTGCAATCTCCTTCACAGCCTTCATAAAGGATTTCATAAGTTCCAGGAGAGATTGAAAGGTCTTTTGTTTTTGCTATTCTATCAATTACTTTTCCTATTGCTTTATTTTCTAATAACTTAAACCTAAAAATTGCACAACGGGATTGAATGGGGTCAATAATTTTACTTGAATAGTTGCATGAAAGAATAAATCTGCAGGTTGTTGAATAATTTTCCATTGTTCTTCTTAATGCTTGCTGAGCTTCAGGAGTCAATGCATCTGCTTCATCTAAGAAAATTACTTTGAACGGTGCATCCCCTAATGATTTTGTTCTTGCAAAATCTTTTACTTTTTCCCGAACAATATTTATTCCTCGCTCATCACTTGCGTTTAATTCTAGATAATTCTCTTTCCATGTATTTTTGAATAATTCTTTTACAACAATTAAAGCTAATGTTGATTTACCTGTACCTGCCGGACCTGCAAATAATAAATGTGGAATATTTAATGAATTCGCTAAAGCTTCAACACGATTAACAATATCTTCCTGACCAACCATCTCTTTAAATGTTGATGGTCTAAATGTTTCAGTCCAAATTTCGCTTGTCATATCTTTAAAATAAGATTTTTCCTTATAAACTTTATTGTGATTAATTAAAAATTATTAATCTTATTATGTCTAGAATCGAAGAACAAAAGTTTATTATATTTTCAATGTTACTATTTATAGAATTATTTACTTTTATCTGCTTCTTGCTCTTCTTAACTTTCTCTTATGTTTTTCATTTCTAAGTCTTTTTCGTTGCCATTTCCAACGCATTTGACCTTTCTTTTTCCATCGTCTGCTTGACCTTTTCATATTAATTTTATGATAATCTTAATTTAAAAAGATTTGGGTTTCTAAAAAGATGAAATTTAGGTTAAATTTACAGTATTAAATAGTTTTATGCCTCGCTAATTTCAAAAAAATTTTCAATAACAATAATCCTTATAAATGGATATAACTTTTTTTTGTTATGGAGGATATATATGAAGTGGTGAGTGCTCAAAAAGGTATTGAGCATATTAATTCAGGTATTTCACCGGAAATAAGAGAGATTGATAAAGAATTAGCAGAACTTCTTAAAAAGCAATCAGCAAAAATTAAAGTTATTGGTATTGGCGGGGGAGGAAATAATTCTTTAAGCAGAATGCGTGAAATCGGCATAAAAGGTGGTGAACTTATTGCGATTAATACAGATGCTCAGGATTTACTATATGCTAATGCTGACCAGAAAATTTTAATTGGTAAAGAATTAACTCAAGGTCTTGGTGCAGGGAGTAACCCAAAAATTGGTGCAGAAGCGGCAAAGGAATCCGAAGCAGAGATTAAGAAAAAAATTGCCGGGAGTGATATGATTTTTATTACATGCGGTCTTGGGGGTGGAACAGGTACTGGTGCAGCCCCGGTAGTTGCAAATCTAGCAAAAAAACAAGGTGCTTTGACAATTGGTGTTGTGACTATGCCTTTTACAATTGAAGGGAGAAAGAGGCTTGAAAATGCTATGGATGGTCTTGAAAGACTGCAAAATTGCGTGGATACTTTAATTGTTATTCCTAATGATAAATTATTAGAGTTGGCTCCGGATTTACCTCTTCAAACTGCTTTTAAAATTTCAGATGAAATTTTGACCAATGCTGTTAAAGGTACAACTGAATTAGTTACAACTTCAGGACTTGTTAATTTGGATTTTGCAGATATTAAAGCCGTAATGGTTAATGGAGGGGTTTCATTAATTGGCATGGGGGAATCAGATACAGAAAATAGAGCATTTGATGCAGTCGAGAAAGCAATTCAAAATCCATTATTAGATGTTGATATTTCAAATGCTATGGGTGCTTTAGTTAATATTGTTGGGGGTCCAAATATGAGTTTAGAAGAGTGCAAATCAATTATAGAGACTGTTGGAAATCGGTTAAACCCTGATGCTAAATTAATTTGGGGGGCACAAATTTCAGAAGATATGGAAAATTCTATTAGAGTTTTATTAATTGTTACTGGGGTTAAAAGTTCACAAATTACTGGTCATTCAGATTCTAAAGAAAATTTAAGACAAAAAGAGATAGAAGAAGAGCTTGGAATTGAATTTTATGAATAATTCATAAAAAAAAGTTTTATAAAGTTGAGTGCTTTAGTAAATATTAGATGAGTTTAGAGAATTTGCCATCAATCACAAGATATGATGGAGAAATTACGAGCAAAAGTCATTTTGGCAGACAAACAGTTTTAAGAATTAATTTTGAAACTCCAAAAGATTATTTACCTAAAATTAGAGGGGAAGATGGGAATTTCCCAAGATGTGGTGAAGATATAATTATTTATTTCTGCAACAATAAAGCTTCAGAGATTATTGAAGAAGCGTTAAATGATGCTAATATTTCGGAATATAAAGGATTAAATTTGGGTCAAAAAATTGCTAGAGCAATAAAATATCCGAAAAAAGGGTTGGAGGATTTAACTATTGCTTTATGCAGAAATTTTAAGCATTTTTTGAAAAATAGCGACGGGGTTTGCACAAAACCTTCGAAGAACTGCAAATATTGCGTAGAAAAAGAAACAAGTAAATATATTTGCAAAAAATGAATTATAATAATTAAATAATATAAATATATATAAATAAATTAAACTTGGAGATTTTATGGTTATTGATGAGAAAGCAATAAGAGAAACTTATTCTAAGATTAAACATTTAACAACTAATCGAAAAAATATGGGTGAAGAAGAAGGAAAAATGTTTGATGCTTATGTTAATTTATTAGGAGAGAATGCCAGAGGATTAATAGATGGATTTAGGGAGATGTCAGAAGTTTATATTAAATCAAGAGATTTTGAACAATTACCTAGTAGAGAAAAAGGGATTATTTATTATCAGTTATATTTAATGCATGTAGATCGAGGACGAGAATATTTAGGGGAATCAAGAAGACTTTGTGATGAGATTACAAAAGGAAATAGAGAAGAATCAATTTTAAGAGCAGATTTGGAAGGAATAACCGGAACAGCAGATATTTTAGTTGGAAGAGAATTTGCAAATAAAGCTTATCGTGTAGGAGGTTTACCTCAAACAGTTCCATTAGACGAAAGAAAAAAATTATTCAAGAGATATATAGGTAGTCTTTTAGACCAATATGAACCGGGTAAAATACATTAAATTAGGTTATTTTCAAAATGGACGAAGAACAAATTTATAGAAATCTTACTGAAGAATACAAAGTATTAGATCAAAGTATTTTGGATTCTTATCCTGGAAAATTAAGTGATAATCAATTAGGTTATTTTTATCAAGGTTTAGCATTATTGCATATGAACAATGCAAAACAATTTTATTTGGATGCAAATAGTGCTACTACATTAGATTCCCCTATTGCAGAAGAATTGAGCGATGCATTTGGAATTCAAGCAGGAGCTCATCATGTTCTTGCAAAAATATATCGTGAAGAATCTAAAAAGTTAGGGATTACAAATGATTCGCGTATTAATGAAAGAGAAGGTGAACTTGTAAAAGCGATATTAACGCAACATCCTATGTGGAAATTTAACGATGAGTTCTAATGATATTTGCACAATTTTAGTGGATGAATTATTTAAGAGAGATAAAACTTATTTAGAAAAATCCATCGCAGGATTAAATGATCAACAATTAAGTTATGTTTATAGGGGACTTGCAACATTACATTTTTCTAATGTCCAAAAATTTGAAAATTATTTTACAACAATGTGTGAGGGAATAAAAGATGCTACATCAAAAGAAATTAATTTTTTAAAAGAATCATTAGAGTATCAAAGAAAAGCTTATTTATGCCTTTCATTAGCATATAGAAAAAAAGCTAAAAGTTTAGGATTAGAAGATGAATTAAGTATAAAAGATTCAGATAAAATTGTATTTCATATTATTGCAAATCATCCGATGTATAAATCTTTTAAAACAGAAAAATAAATCAGATTTATCAAAAACTTAACTTTTTTAAACTAATTATTTCTATTATATATATGAAAATTTATGAATCAATTAAATCATTTTTTTTAAAATGCAAAAGAGTATGGTTTTCTATGAAAAAACCTTCAAGAAAAGAGTATGAAACTATTGCGAAAGTTTCTGGAATTGGAATTTTAATTCTTGGTGCTATGGGTTTTTTAATTTCGATTATTATGAAGCTGTTTTTTCAGTAGAATTATAATTTTTTTTGTCTTTCTCCGACAATTCCGCCAAATTCCGGGCACATGCTTTTATATTCACACCAGTCACAAAGAATTGATTTTTTCGACGGAAATTTTGTTGTGGATTCAATTTCTTTTATAAGTTTTAATGTTTCTTGTTTTAATTGTTTTAATTGTTCATTTGTTCGTGTGGAGATTATTTTTGTATTATGTGCCAAATAATGCCAGACTAAAAGTACTTTTTTATCATTTCCAAATTTTTCTTTTATTGCTATTGAATAAAGTGCAAGTTGCCTATCTGTTTCAAATTTTTCCTGAGGGGGCAAACTATTTGCAGTTTTATAATCATGAATTTCAATTATGTTTGTTTTTGTATTATGAACTAAACGATCAATAAATCCTTGTATCTGGAATTCTTCATCTAATTTTATTAAAATTCTGTCTTCAACGCTGACTGTTCCGTCATTAAATGGTTTATTTCTCATATAATAATCAAGTAAGAATTGTATTCCTTTGTTGAAATAATCTTTGTCAGTTAAATTATGCCTTACAATTTTTATATTTGGTACAAATGTTTTTTGCCAAGTTTCTGCATAACGGGTTATAACTTCATCAATGGTTGGAATTCTTCCTTCTATAACGCTTTTATAAAGCCATTCTAAAGCATCATGAACTGATGAACCTAAATGTAATTCTATACTTTTTTCTATTTCGGGAATAATTTTGTCAATATAGCGATATTTGAATTTTAAAGGACATTGTTCAAAAGAACTTAATCGGGAATGAGAATAAATCACCATAAGTAACATAAAAAAAAATTACTTAAAAACTTTTAGATAATTTTAGAAAGAAATTTATTTTTTAAATTCATAATCTTTTCCTGAAACTTTTTCTTTTGCTTTTTGCAAAAAAGAATCATAATCAAGCAAATTTCTAAATTCTATTTCTTTGCCTTGTTCTTTTGCTCTTTTTATTCCATATTCCATTCCTTTAGAAATTCCTCGGTCTTGATACACAACTGTTTTTTTAGCTAAATTCCCCCAAGCAATTCCGGCATTTATTCCTAAACTCCTTTCTTTTTCATCTTTATCATTTAAAATTCCGTCTTGGGTGTAAAATAAGTGTGAAGCATAAGGATATTCACCTCTTGTTAAACTATCATGAACACATGCTCTTGCGTATAAAATATTTAATTCAGTTTCATGATATCCTTCTCCTTTAAAAGGAGATTCAATCACAACTAATCTTTCTAAATCTGATTCCATAGACAGATTAAACTTTTTTATTTTTTAAAGAAATATATAATTTAAAAGATATTTTATTTCATTATCCTATATTTTTCAAAAGCTTCGCCAAAAGCTTCATTTATTTGTTTTTCTGTAAGAATAAATCTTTTTTTATCACGATATAAAACAACTCCCCCTGTTTCTAAATCAGTTATCATTTTTTTAGGTTCTTCTGAATAATTTTTTTGAAACTCATTGAGTAACATTTTATCTTCTTGTCCTTCTGGAAAACAAATAGAGGTATTTTTTTCTCCTAAAAAATAAATATCTACTGTATTTTCTACTAAAACTAAATTTCCTTTTACTTTTATAAAATATTCTCTTTGTTTCATTACATTTGGTTTTATATGTGCATTTGTAATAAGAGGACCAAAAGAAAAATCTTGTTTTTTACATATTTCTTCTAATGGATTAAAAGATCTATCTACAATTTCTGCATTGCCCCTAAAATTTCGCTCAATGTTTTCTTTAAAAAAATATGCTACAATATCAAAAGGCATTTTAACAGGAACTTCTTGTGTGATAATTCTTGAGATATATTTTTGAATTATGTTTAACATATAAAATTATTAGATTCATGCTTTTTAAGGATTATTAAAATGAAAACTGATTGGTTTTCACGAAGAAAATTTGCGTAAGCAAAAAACGACCTCGAGAATTTTAATTTTTCTTTCAGGGTGGGGGAGGATATTAGAGATTTAAATTTCTAGCAAAAGAAAAAATTCGACTTAACATCGCGATTAAGGAAAGTTGATTTCTCCCGCGAGTATAACGAGCTTGGCTGAAAAATTAATTTGGGAAAAGTCTGCGAGGATTTTCTGTTTAAGCCCTGTTCTATTCTCCCGAATACTTGGAAGGATTGATTTTTAGTGCAACGATGCCGAAGGGAAATTTCAGAGTTTTTTGGGGCAAAATTACATCAAGAACAATAATAAAGGACCAAATTAAATATGTTTAAATAATAAATATTCATTATTTGAAACATAAATGAAAGTGTTGAAAATAAAATCAAAAAGAGTAAATTTTCAAAGTGATGATTTAACTATAAAAGCGACTTTAACAACACCTAAAACTAGTGTTGATGATTCAGTAGTTGTTATAATGCTTCAAGGATCTGGACCGGTAAATAGAGATTCTAAGATTGGACCAAATAAACCATTTAAATGTTTAGCTGAAAGTTTTGCACTTAATGGAATTAGTTCATTTAGGTTTGATAAAAGAACACTAACACATAAGAAAGAAATTTTAAAACTAAAGACAATTACTTTAGATGAAGAATATATTATCGATGCTTTTTCTGCTATTGAATATTTGAAATCAAATTATCATTTTTCAAAATATTTTGTTTTTGGTCATAGTCTTGGTGCATGGGTAGCACCATTTATTGCTAAATCGAAATCGCTTGATGGAATTATCTTATCTTGTGCTCCTGCTAGACATGTTCTTGACATTATTTATGATCAAAATTTGAATAAACTTAAAGAACTTAATTTAAAAAAATATGAGTATATGACTCAATTAGGTGAACTAAAAGAATTGGCAGATAAAATATATAAAAAAGCATACAGAAATAATGAAACTGTGTTAGGATTATCTGCATCATACTGGTATTCAATAACAGATAAAAATCCTTTAAATCTTTTTAAGAAATTAAAGATTCCAACTTTAATAATTAATTGTCTAAATGATTGCCAAGTTTTTAAGAAGGATTTTGATATTTGGCAAAAACTTAAGATTTCAAACAAAAATATAGAGTTGAAAAATTTTGAAAATACAAATCATCTTATGTCAATTTATTCTAATAAATCTACAGGTAGAGAATATACAAAAAAACTTAAGTTTAATAGTGATATATCTGATTATGTTTCTAAATGGATTATTAATGTTTGAATTTTGCCCCTATATTCTTTTTAGCCCTTTTTCCCGATTGAGTTTAACATCGGGATTAAGAGAAATTTTTGCGAAGCAAAATTTTTGGGAGCGTCGAGCCGAGGGCTGAACCGTATATCCCTTGTTATATGGCCCGACGACTGAAAGGAGGAGAGCACAGCATGGCATGCAGCGAAGCGGAGTGAGTTGAATTTTCGCTTTTATCAATAATTGCGAAGCAACAATATTTAAGGGTCGGTAACCTTAATATTTCCATCTTACAGTTATAATAATTATACCTAAAACAAACACTGTTAAACCTAAGAAACCAGTAATATCTCCGTTAAGATAGGGAATAGGTGAATATGCGAGTAATGCTGTGATTATCATGGTAATTACGCATAACCTTACACCGTTTTTTCTTGTTAACAGTTTAGAGGAATTTTTCATTGTAGGTCCACAAGCTATTACGATTACTACGCCAAGAATAAAAATCATTGCACCAAGAATATCAATCTCAATTTCCCATAAACTATAGGTTAGGAAGTTAAGTAGAAAGATTACTATCCCAATTGCACATAGTATAATTCCATTTTTTCTTGTAAGCCATTTCATAATGTTATTTAACATTAACAGATTTAATAAAGGTTTGTTTTTTCAAGGTTACCGACTCTTTCTTTAATGTGAAAATTCTATTTCCTTGAACATCGCGATTAAACAACCCGAGGGGCTCGAGGTGGAGAAATTTTTCCCTCGTGAAACAGAGCTGAGAATTTTTTCAGAGATAGGCCAAAATTTGGATGGAAGCCACAGGCTGGAATCTCTTAATCCTTGTGATTATAATCAAATTTACTCTCTACTGTATTATTTCTGCTCAATAACACAGCAGTAGTTATGTAATGGTTAAGTTACTCTCTACTGTATTATTTCGCCAAAACCAATCAATCTCCAGTGATTATCAATATTTCTTGCCATTCCGACATTATCGCCTTTTAATGCTACTATTGGAATTTTCAAACTTAATTCTACTTCATTTTTATTAATTTTCTCAATTATTCCGACAGTAATTGTTGTATTGACATTTAACATTAACATCTCTTTAGTTTTCAAGGATTCTACAGCTTTCTTTTCTTCTGTCCCTAATACTTCTTTAAATAATTCAGATTTAATTTTAATACTATGACTTATTTCAGGTAAAACACCTTTTAACGAAACTAAACATCCTGTTAATGAATCTGTTTTTGTTAAATAAGGATCTAATTCTGTTTCAATTGAAATACTTGCTCCGGGCAAAACTTCTTCAACTGATTCTGCACCTTTATGCAGTGAAAGTATTTTTGTAGTCAATGTTTGATATATTTGCTGATTTGCTTTTTTTATGCTTAATCCAGGTTTAATTTCAATTTCATCACCAACTTTTAATTTTCCTTTTTTTAATATTCCCCCTAATACTCCGCCTTTTAATTTTTTTATTTCTGTTCCAGGTCTGTTAATATCAAAACTTCTTGCAACTAAGAAAATAGGTTCTGCATTAATTTCTCTTTTTGGAATTTCAATTTTGCAAAGTTCTTCTAAAATCTTGTCAATATTTATTTCTTGCTGAGCAGAAATGGGGATAATTGGTGAATTTTCAGCGATAGTTCCTTTTGTGAATTCTTTAATTATTTTGTAATTTTCTAATGCTTTTTCTTTACTTACTAAATCGATTTTATTTTGGGCAATAATTATATTTTTAATTTTTTTTACCTGAAGTGCTAAAAGATGCTCTTTTGTTTGAGGTTTGATTCCTTCATTTGCGGCTATAACTAAAATTGCTGCATCAATTGTCGCTGCCCCTGAAAGCATTGTCGCCATTAACATCTCATGACCTGGTGCGTCAATAAAACTTACATATCTTTGGGGTATTCCTTTTTTTTCTGAAGTGAATTTATTCCCATCTTTGTAGATGGTTAATTCCGCATAACCCAATTTGATTGTAATTCCCCGTTTTAATTCTTCAGAATGTGTGTCTGCAAATTTGCCGGTAATTTTACTTAATAGTGTTGTTTTCCCATGATCAATGTGTCCTACAACTCCAACATTTAATTCAGGTAAAGATTCTGTCATATAATAGAATAATAGGTTTAGTTTTTAAAGATTGTTAAAGGGGATAAAGAAAAATTAATTTATTATTTTTTACAAGGATATTTTTTTAACTTCGTAAGAACTTTATTGATAAAATGACTTAATGGTTCATTTGCAGTTTTTTCCAATTGGCTTAAATCAGATGCTGGCTTTCTTCTGGAATACAAACCAAAAATAACATTTTCACAGGCATCTTTTATTTGAGGTTCATATTCTTTCACAAAAAAATTAAATTTATCTTCAGTATAATTTGGTTTTTGAGAGAATTCTTCTTTTAGATGAGTCAAATAAGCAGAATATAAAGTTTGCACATCTTTATCTAATTCTTGCTCTCTCATCATGTTTTTCTTAAGGATTTAAACTTTATA
>DATDUI010000053.1:0-20717 GCA_035290465.1 Candidatus Nanoarchaeia archaeon
ATCAATGAAAATTATTAGAAAATCTTTTAAAATTGATATTTCTTATCACTTTATGAAAAAAGCAATTTTTTTGGATAGAGATGGAGTAATAAATAAAAAAGCAATTGAAGGAGAATATATCTCTTCATTTAATGAATTTGAATTTTTACCAGGAGTTTTAGAAAGTTTGAAAAAAGTTCCTAAGAGAGATTATTTATTAATTATTGTGACCAATCAAAGGGGGATTGCAAGAAAAAAGATTTCTATAAATGATTTAGAATTAATTCATAATAAAATGTTAAATGAAATGGATAATTATTGCATAAAGATTGATAAGATTTATTTTTGCCCCCATAATTATGGTGAATGTAACTGTAGAAAACCTAATGTTGGAATGATTGAGATGGCAGAAAAAGATTTTAAGATTGATATGGAAAATAGTTGGATAATAGGTGATTCTTTATCGGATATTGAATTAGGTATAAAAAAAGGATTACAAACAATTTATTTGGGTAATACTTTAGAAACAAAGATGATATCTAATTATAGTTTTGATAATCTATCTAATGCAATTGATTTAATATTATCTCTTTCTAAAAAATATTAATCCAAATAAAAACATATATCTGCTTATAATTGTAGCAACACATGAGCCAATTACTGCCTGCATCATTCCTTGAGGAAGTAATGCTATTATAAATAAATAATTTAATATAATATTAATTAATGTTGAAATTATCAAAAGAACTGAATACATTTTTGTCTTTTTTTGAATAAAATAATATGATCCATAAAGACCGCAAATTGGAATATTAATTAATAAAAGAGAAAGCAATTGCAATAATAAAACTGCATCCATATATTCTTTCCCATAAATGATTAATATAATCCATTTAGCAAAAGTAAATGTAAAAATCGTCGCAGCAATTGCTATTAAACCTGTAATTATCATCCCTTTATTAAATCCTCTTTCAAATTGCTCTCCTTTTAATTTGCTTAAAATCGGGAATAATGCTGTACCTGAAAATGCAACAATTGCTGTGGCTGAACCAATTAAATTAAATGCTGCTTGAAAATAACCCAAAAATATAGACTCAACAAAATGTCCTAGTATCAGTAGATCAATACTTCCAAAAAATAATCCTGACAGAGCAGTAATTGATAAAGGCAAAATAAATTTATTTAATTCTTTTTTTTCGTCTTTTGTTAATTTTTCTTCTTTTATTTCAGGAAATTTTTGTTTTGAAATTGAAAAATATAAAAATAACATCCCAACAAAATATGCAAAAGTTATAACTAAAAATATTATTAGTAATAAAAATTCATTGTTTACTTTTCCTAAAAATAATATAATCGCCAAAGGAACAAAAATTAACCTAAGAAATTGAACAATTGTTTCATTAATTAGTCCTATTTTCAAATTATTTTGTGCAACAAAAAAGTGAGTAAAATAACTCATTAATTGATATGCCGGAATATATAATGCTCCTGCAAGAAGTGCATAAAAAATTGGTTTATTGTAATAAATATTTGAGATATAATAACTTGTTACAATCAAAATAAAGGAAATTATAACTATTAAAATTAATTTATATTTAAAAAGAAAATTATAATATCCCTTTGCCTTTTTCTTATCTATATCAATGTTTTTTGCAATAAATGTTAATAATGCTGTCCCAATTCCAAAGTCTGAAAAAGCCATGAATAAGACTATTGTTGAAAGTGCTAAACCATAAAGTCCGTAAAGTTCTGGCATTAATAATCTTGCAACAACTATTGTAAAAATTATTGAACTAATTTTATAAACTAAACTTGTAGCGATTTGGTAAGTTGAATTTTTAATTGCCTGTCCGGTATTTCCTGAAAAATCTCTTTTTTTTAATCTTTGAAAAATATTCAAAAAATCTTTTTCTTCTTCTTTAATAATATCCATGATTTTATTAAAAATTCTTTATTATATATTCCTTTCGAAGTTTATTTTTAATTTGCATAATTTTTATTCAATTATTGATTCAAGATTTTGCACTAAAAAGGTTTCCATTTGTAATGGAAACTTTTATCGATTTGTTTCCATTACAAATGGAAAGGCAAATTCACAATAAGAATAATCCCTGCATGGAAATGGTTTTTGGACTAGTCCCATAGTCATATTTTAACCTTACTTTTTAATTTGCATAATCTTTTTAAGTAAATAATTCCCTTGAAATTTATGAAAATTGGAATAACTGGAGAAAAAGGTTTAATTGGATCTTTCTTAAAACAAAGATTAGAAAAAGAAGGAAATGAAATTGTTTTAACTTGTGATTTAAGAGATGGAAAAAATATTCTTGATTTAGAGAATTATAATTATCAAGAAAAAATTGATGTAATGTATCATTTGGCAGCACATTGTAAAATTAATCAGTCAATTGCAAATCCCGAGTATACCCATTTAATAAACTCACGGGGAACTTTTGCAGTAATGGAATTTTGCAGAAAAAATAATATTCCAAAAATAGTCAATTTTTCTTCTTCAAGAGTTTTATCTTCTGAAAGAAATCCTTATACTGCTTCAAAACTTTACGGAGAAGAACTTTGCAAAGGTTACAAAGATTCATATGGCTTAGAATATTTAATAATCAGACCTTCAACGGTCTATGGTCCAATGTGGGATGAAACAAAAAGATTAATGCATCTTTTCTGTGTAAATGCATTAGAAAATAAATCTTTGGAAATTTATGGAGATCCAAAAACAAAAACATTAGATTTTACTTATGTTGATGATTTTGTAGATGCAATAATGCTTACTACAAATGGGAAATGGAATAAAGAGTATAATATCAGTGGAAAAGAAGAATATAATATTTATTCCCTTGCAGAACAAATTATAACAAAAACCCAAAGTAAAAGCCAAATTATTGTTAAAGAGCCTGAAATTGCACAACCTCAGGAAGTTTCTGTTGATATTTCAGCAATTGAAAAATTAGGTTTTATTCCTAAGATTTCTTTAGAAGAAGGGGTAGATAGAACATTGAATTTTTATAGAAAATATTTGGGTAAATGATTATAGTAATTCTTCTATTATTTTATTTAATTTCTTAATTATTGTTATAATCTTCTCCTCATTTTGTGTGATAAAAAAAGATTTTACTAAAAATCCTTCATATGATATTTTATTCCTAAAATTTCTGATATTTTGCAAAAATAATTTCTCTTGTTCTGAAAATAAACCTTCTGTATAGCCCCAATCTATTAATTCTTTATGTGCATAATCCCCAGAAAATTTTATTCCTTTAATACAAGACCCTGCTTCAATTAATTGATGTAATATATTATAATAATCTTCTAAAGTATTAGAAGGATATTTTAATTTATCAAAAGAATTTAATCTTTCAAAGGTTATTTTTGAAATTTGATATAATGCTTTTGCCTTTTGTTTATCGATTTTAATATTCCTTTTCATTTTAATTCTAATCCCCCCTTAAGTAATATTCCGTTTAGAATGTTATTTTTAAGTTCTTTTGAGCATTCATTAACATCTTCTTTAAAATAAATATTTATCTTTCTGTTTAATATTTTCTCAAATTTCATTAAATTAATCTCTTCCTCTTTCGTTTCTAAAAATAAATCAATATCTGATCCCTCAATGTCTTCCCCCCGAGAATAAGAACCAAAAAGAATAATTGATCTTGGCATAAAATTTAATTCTAAAAAATTAATTATTCTTGAAGAATAAACACTTTTCAAATTATTTATTTTTTTTAATATTTTAAATTCATCATTGTTTATATTTGCAACAAAAAAAGGAAAATTTCTTTTTCCGTATTTTTCTTCAATTCTATTAATTATCTTTTCTTTTTGAAGCTTCAATAAAATTTTTATTATTGATGTATGTGCAACCTTAATCTTTTGAGATATTTCTTTTAAATAATGTTTTTTTGTAGGTTCATTGAAAAAAACTTCAAGAGTTTTTTCAGTAGTACTTTTTTGTAGCATATATTACTTTTATGTCTCATCCATTTATAAATCTTTTTAAATCCCATCCGCCTCTTCAATAAACTTCAATTTTTTATATTTGAAATAATCATAAATTATTGAAAATTTATCTAATCTCGTATGACCATAAAAAAAGTTATGAAAAATATCAAGCATTAAATGAAATGCAAAACCAAATAAGACAAACAAAAAATAAGGTGAAACAAAATCTCCCAGTAAAAATAAAACAAACAGTACTTCAATACCATGCAAAAAACAAAATCCCATATAAATCTTTTTTCTTTCTTTTTGGTCTAATTGTTTTAATTTTTTGCCGTGTTCTATAAACCAACTATAAGAATTTTTTAAACTCCAATTATTTTTTTTGTGAACATAATAAAAATAATGATCAATATCAATTAATACACTCGACAAAAGAACAATTGCCCCGGCAATTAATGAAAAATCAAAAAAATAAACTAACCCTCCTGAAAGTATTAAACCTAAAATAAAATGAGTTATGGGTAGCATTTTAATCTAGAATTTTTGAATCTTTAATAACTTTTTGAACCGCAATAGCAATATTTTTTTCAATTTTGTTAAACCATTTATATTCTGAACTTGTAGAATCAACTTTGATTTCCTCTTTTGGATTTTTTAATCGAGCCAAATAAGTCATATTTATCGTATGAATTCCAGTCTTTAAATCCTCAAATGACCCTTTATCAAAAACCGTTTCATAAACCCCTAAAAATTTTTCAATTTCAATTTCACAACCAATTTCTTCAAATGCCTTTCTTTTAACAGCATTAATAAGTGATTCTTTTTTATGAATCCTCCCCCCAATTAAAGCCCATTTATTCTTTTCCGGTTCTTCATTTCTTTTTATAAGAAGAATTTTTTTCCCCTCGTGAATCAATAAATCAACACAACAAATCGGAATTTCTTCAAGAATATCTTTATATTTTTCACTAGAAATCATTTTTTAAAATCGCAATTTTCTGAAATTGCTCCTTTAATTTCAAGCCAATCTTTATTTTTCCTCAATCGTTCATTAAGTCTCCATGCTTCTTCTAAAAAATAAGGACGATAATTGTTTTCTCTTGCCAGATAAATTAAAGCATTCAAATCTTTTGGGAAACATTTTCCTCCAAAACCTAAATCCCCATCATGTCCAGGAACATTTAGATTTCTCCCAATTCTCTCATCCAAAAGAACAGCATTTTTTATTGTATTGTAATCAATATTCATTGATTTGCAAATCTGATAAAACTCATTAGCAGCTGCTATTTGTAATGTCAACATAACATTTGCCATATATTTTACCATTTCAGCTTCTTTTGTAGTCAAATGAATATAATTAGCGTTTGGAAAAATTGGTTTGTAAATATCTTCAACTTTTTTTCCACACTCCTCTTTATTTGCTCCAATTATTATTCGGTTAGTATTCTTCATATCCTCTAATGCAAATTTTTCTCTTAAAAACTCAGGATTAAATGCAAAATCAAAAGGATATTTTTGTTCTAAACTGTCAGTGGTTCCTGAAACAGCTGTCGAACGAATTATTACTAGGGGTTTGTTATTCATCTCTTGTGTAACCTCGGTTAATGTTTCCAATGAATTTTTTATTGGAGAATAATCTATTTTTCCACTAGGCATCATTGGAGTTGGAACTGACAAAAAAATTGCTTCTGCGTCTTTTAATTTCAATAAATTTTCCAAATAACCTTTTTTTGGATCAATGTCATAAGGTATAATTTCATGTACTGATTCTAATACCTTTGCTGTTGTTCCCCCCACAAAACCCATGCCCATAAATCCGATTTTCATTTTTACTCATTAATCCCTTTAATCATATCTGAAAATGCAGGTCTGGTAATTAAAACTCCAACAGTAACACCAATCATAGTAGTAATTGCAAAACCTTTCAATAATCCTGCTCCAGCCCATAATAAAGGTAGCAATGCCACAACTGCAGTAAAATATGCTCCTAAAATAATCGAAAATGCCCTCTTAAGCTTTTGTTTAAGACTCAATGATTCCTTCTGTTTAGACTCATCCAAAATAATTATTTGACTATCAATACCCGTACCAATTGTAGCTAAAATACCTGCAATACTAAGTAGATCAAGATTCCATTCAATAAAAGAAGCAATACCCAAAATAATTATAATCTCCGAAAAAACTGTCATTAATAATGCCATTGAAGATTTAAAATTTTTATATCTAATGAAAATAACTAATGCAACAGCAAGTATTGCAGCTAAACCGGCAAATAAAATAGACCGAATAAATTCTTTTCCTAGTAATGGTGAAATTGTATCTAATTTAATAATTTCTAATTCATAAGGTAAACTACCTGTAATTAAAATTGTCTGAAGCTTATGCATATTTACATTTGCAGCATCATATGCTTCTGATTGGTCTGCCCCTGTTCCTGAACCGGAAATTGAAATCTGAGTAGTAACAGTTCCTTTCAACCCCTCGCTAATTAATAATGTATCAACTAAGTTATTATCTAAATATAAATCTAAAGGTTTTTCTAAATAATTCCCTTGAGTAGAACTATTAACTTTTAATTTATCAGTAATTTCGGCATGTTTTGTTGCAGCATTTTCACTCAAATAAATTGTAAATCTAAAATTACAAAAATATCCCTCGTTAGATTGCTGGCATGTTTCAATTCCTGCACATCTTGCATCATTTCTGCAAACAGAAGAAATATCTTTATCCCCTCCGACAAATACAGTCTCATTTCCAATCTTTGCTTCAAATTTACCCTGCTTTGAAATCAACTCCTCTAAATCTTTTGGAGTCGCCCCGGCAATTTCAATAAGCATATAATTCTTTCCGCTTAAATCTGTAATTGCCTTAATATTCATATCAGCGATACCATAAACATTTAATCTATTTCTAATAACATCAACTAAATCCCTCAATTCTTCAGTTGAAAGGTCTTTATCTTTTGCTTGAATAAGTGCTCGTGAACCCCCTGCTAAATCTAAACCTGTTTTAATATTTGTTTTAGGAATATCCGTAACAATAATCTCCGGAGCAGAATTTGTAAATAAAATAATCTCTGAATCTTTAGTATTAATTATCGTTTTAACATTTTCATCTGTTAAATATTTCCCTTGAATGATTCTTGTATAATCTTCTAAATTATTGATATCTTCCCCATCAACCCCTGTAATAACTTGTCCTTGTTTTAATCCTTGAATAAATGCAGTAGAATTTGAATCAATGCTTGTAATAATCACTCCTTTTTGCATAAATGTTGGAGGAATGCCAAATATTGAAATTAATGACATAACTAAAATAATTATTAATATCCAAATTCTCCATGTTAATTTCATCATTTTTTAGTCTCCATATACCATTTTAGAATTGAAACATTAGTAATCCACGTATTAAACATATCAAAAATTAAACCAATTGAAAGAATAGTAAAAATTTGTGTCAAAACAATTGAAAAAGATTGAACAATTAATAATGCAACAAGTACTGCCATTAGTGAAGTCAATGTCATAGTCATTCCTGTTTTAAATGCACCATGAATCCTTTGATTTAATGACCCCTCACTTCTTTTCAGAAGTCTGGTTGTAAGTAAAATATCTGTATCAACAGAATAACCAATAAGCATTAAGAAAGCAACAATACCCGCACTTGACATCTTTATTCCAAATAAATCTACAACAACTAAAGTCATAATAATATCCGCAAATGCTGAAATAATAACTGCTACTGAAGGAACAAAAGTTCTGAATAAAATAAAAACAATTATCCCCATAAAAACAAACGCAAATAAAATTGCAATTAATAATTGTTTATAAAAATTTTCACTTAAAGTTGAACCGGTAAATTCAAAACTTGAGTTTTCACTTGTTAATTCATATCCAAGATATTCTTCTAAAATTAATTTAGCTGTCTCTCCATCTGTTTTTGTTTCAATAATTAATGCCTTTTGTTCTTTAGTAATTAAATCATAAATTTCTCTTGTGTTCATCTCTTCAAGCTTATTATTAAGATCTTCTTTTAACTTCACTGCATCAATATTATCCGTAATTGTAACTGTTGTACCACCGGTTAAAGAAATATCTTTGTAAATAAAATCATTATTTTGTGAATAAAAAAATCCAAGATATACAAATGATGACACTAAAAGTAAAACTGAAAACAATAATAAATGCTTATAATATTTATTATGTAATTTTGATAAGCTTTCCATGTTATATTGTTTAATTGAAAGTTTAAAAAGATTCTGATAAAGGAAACATTGATTTTAAATTAAAAAAATTTATTCTTCTGGGTATATTTGTATTTCTTCAAATTTAAAATCTCCTTTATTTTTGAAGATTGTCAAATAATTTTTCCCTTTAACAACAAGGTCATTGAAACCATCTAAATCCATGTCCATAATCTCATATTCATAAAAACTTCCCATAGGGTGGTAAGGGATATTTAAGTTTAATAATTTTTTTTCAAATGTATTATTTTTTAGATTTTTTAATAGCATTAATCTATGTGTATTTTCTTCTCCATCTTGATTTTTTTTCATAACCCCTGTATCATATATAATTTCTGGAAAATTGTCTCCATTTAAATCTCCGACTACCATTTGGTATCCTTCTCTTGGTTTATATATTGACAAATCGTTTGCTTTAACGTTATGTGCATAATTTCCAATGATTGAAGCTCCTAACAAAAATATTCCTAATATTGGCTTTTTCATTCTTCCAACAAATTTTTATTGTTTAAAAGAATTATTGTTTTATAATATTCTTTAACCAAAATTAATAAAAGTCTTCTATTCTATCTTTTTAAATGATTCAACTCACTCCTGGAATGCAACAATATATGAAAATTAAAAATGCAAATCCGGATTGCATAATTCTTTTTAGAATGGGCGATTTTTATGAAACTTTCTTTGAAGATGCAAAAACTGTTGCCAGAGAATTAGAAATCACACTAACTTCAAGAGGAAAAGGTGAATTTAAAGCCCCTTTAGCAGGTCTTCCGTATCATGCACTTGACCCTTATTTAGCAAAATTAGTGAAAAAAGGGTACAAGGTAGGAATAGTTGAACAAATCGAAGACCCAAAAAAAGCAAAAGGGTTAGTAAAAAGAGATTTAGTAAGAATCATCACCCCCGGAACAGTCGTCGAATCTTTAATCCTTGAACAAGGGTCAAATAATTATATTTTAAGTTTTGTAAAAGACAACGATGAATTTAGCATAAGTTTTTGTGACCTCTCTACCGGAGAATTTTTAACAACAAGACTAAACTTGGACCAATTTTTAAATGAGTTAAAAAGAATCAACCCCGCAGAAATTATTTTTCCAATGTCTTTAGAAGAATCAGAATTTATTTTAAATTTAAAAAAAGATCATTTAATTAATTCTTACGATGATAGATTTTTTTATCATGAAAAAGCAATGGAAGTTTTAAATAATCATTTTAAAACATTAAATTTAGATGGTTTTGGAATACAAGATAAATTAATGCAAAGTTCTTCAGGAGCATTATTATCCTATTTAAAAAATACACAGCAAAATGCTCTAACTCATATAAATAAAATTCAAAAATACGAATTAAATAATTACATGTATTTAGATAATGCAACCATTAGAAATTTAGAATTATTAAATAACATAATCTTGCAAAGTGAAAATTCTACATTGTTAGGAGTGCTTGATAAAACAAAAACTCCGATGGGAAAACGTTTAATTAAAAGATGGATTATTTCGCCTTTAATAGACAAAGATGCAATTCAAAATCGTTTAGATTCTGTTGAAGAATTAAAAGAAAATATTTTTTTGCGTTCTGATTTAAATAATTCTTTGCAAAATGTTTACGACATTGAAAGATTAATTGCAAGAGTAGCATATGGTAACGCAAATCCTAAAGATTTGGTTGCATTAAAACAATCATTAACATTCTTGCCTAAAATTAAAGAACTTTTAGAAAAAACTAAAAGTTTTGAATTGCAAAAAATTTCTAAAATTCCTGACTTGGAAATGGCAAGAAAAAAAATTCAGGATGCAATAAAAGATGAGCCAAATACAATTATCCGTGAAGGAAATATTATTCGTAATGGCTATAACTCTGAATTAGATGAATTGCGGGAATTAACCCATAACACAAAAAAATATTTAACAGAATTAGAAGAAAGAGAAAGACAACGTTCAGGAATAAAATCCTTAAAAATTAATTATAATCGTGTTTTTGGATATTACATTGAAATTACAAAATCAAATCTTCACTTAGTCCCAGAGGATTATATCCGTAAGCAAACTCAGGTTAATTCAGAACGTTTTATCACCGAAGAATTAAAAGAAAAAGAATCTAAAATATTGGGTGCAGAAGAAAGAATCTTTGAACTTGAACAGGAATTATTCTTTAAATTATTAGAAGATTTAAAACAATATGTCCCTCAAATTCAATTAGCTTCAAAAATAATTGCAAAACTTGATTGTTTTATTTCTTTTGCAATTGTCTCAGAAGTCAATAATTATTGTAAACCTTCTTTTAATTCATACGGGATTTTAGAAATAGATTCGTCAAGGCATCCTGTAATCGAAGCATTTTCAAATATTGATTTTATAACAAACTCTTGTAATCTTAATAATAATTCAAGGACAATGATTATTACCGGACCAAATTTAGCCGGGAAATCTACATATCTAAGACAAATAGCATTAATCTGTTTAATGGCACAAATAGGCTGTTTTGTTCCTGCAAAAAGTGCAAATCTTCCAAACATCGATAGAATCTTTAGCAGAATCGGTGCATACGATGATCTTGTTCACGGGCAATCAACTTTTATGGTAGAGATGAGCGAAACAGCAAATATTTTAAATAATGCCACAAAAAATTCTTTAGTAATTTTAGACGAAATTGGGCGTGGAACTTCAACTTATGATGGGGTATCACTGGCATGGGCAATTGCCGAATATTTGAACAACAAAATACAGGCAAAAACATTGTTTGCAACACATTACCATCATTTAAACAAAATGGAGCAAATGTTTAAAGGAATAAAAAATTATAATGTTGCAATAGAAGAAACAAATGACAGGATAATTTTTTTAAGAAAGATTATTGAAGGCGGAACAGACAAAAGTTACGGAATTCAGGTTGCAAAACTTGCAGGAGTGCCGGAGGTTGTTGTAAATTCTGCAAAAAGAATTATGAACTTAATTGAAGAAGGAAAGTGGGATAAATTTGAAAATTAAGAAACCCTTATGTTCTCTTCTTTAATTGTATTCAAAATTAAGCTGGTTTCAGTTTTTTTAATAAAGTCATATTCCTGAATTTTTTTCAAAAAAGCATTTAATGATTTTCTGTTTTTGAATTTTGCAATCATCATTGCATCAAAATCTCCTGTTATATCATAAATCGCAAAAACATTTGGTTCCTTGCTTAATTTTTTTTCAGCTTCTTTGAACATGCCATGTGTTATTCGCATATTTATTATTGCACTAACATCATAACCCAACTTTTCATAATCTAAATTTATTGTATGATTCTTAATCACTTTTTCTTTTTCCAGCTCCTTCATCCTCTTTAGTACAGTAACGCCTGAAACACCGACAAAACTTGCAATTTTTCTATATGAAAGATTAGAGTTTTCCAGTAAAACATTTAATATTTTTGTATCGATTTGGTCCATTTTTACTTAGCAAATGATTAATCTATTTGTCAATCTTTTTAATAAAATTAACAAATATATAAACTTTTTCAATAAAACTTAACAAATGTTAATTAATTTTGCCAAACTATTAATAAACATTTAACTCTTAATTTAAAGATGGAATATGAAATAAAATATGCAAAAGAACAAAGACCTTGCAAATATCAGGGAAGTTGTAAAGTTGGTGAATGCAATGGAAGAAGTCAGCAAAGTGGTGTTTATCATAATTGTTACCTGCCACTTCCGAAAATTATTCGTGGAGACTTATTCTTGAAAAAAGGTCTATTAAAAAAGCTGTAATATCTAGAACATAAAATAAGAATTATTTAAGTTCAGTTATATATGGAAATAACTTTTGTAAATCAACTTTTTTAGAATTAATTGTTTCTAATTCGGTTTCTCTAATATTTGGTTCCCAATTTGATTTATATGTTGGTCCCCATACTTTCTTGTCAATGCAGCACAAAGGAACATACAAACCTGACTTTTCATCTTTTGCTAAGCTAAATGCAAAACCATGGTAATATTTATGGGGTACAATATCTTCATCAAATTTTTTAAATTCTCTTTCAGTAATATGCAAAATTCCTTTATTTAAGCAATCTGAATTTTTAAAAAAGACTAAATCTCCTAAATCAAATTTATAAGTCATATTTTAGCTAACAGTAAAGGATATTTAAATGTTATTCCAGCAAAGTCTTATATTTAGATTTTTTTAAAAGATTTATTAATCTAGAACATAAATTAATAAAAATAGTTTATTTTTATTTCTTTAATGGTAATTAAACTTCTTGATAATTCGATAATAAATAAAATCGCTGCAGGAGAAGTCATTGAAAGGCCTGCTTCAGTCGTTAAAGAATTATTAGAAAATTCTTTTGATTCAGGAGCAGATGAAATAAAAATAGAAATTTCTGAAGCAGGAATAAAAAAAATTAAAATTTCAGATAATGGTTCAGGGATGACTAAAGAAGATTCCCTAATTTCATATAAGCGTCATACAACCTCGAAAATAACTAATGAAGAAGATTTATTTTCAATTAATTCTTTAGGTTTTCGTGGCGAAGCTTTAGCTTCAATTGCCGAAGTTTCAAATTTAAAAATAATCACTAAAACGTTTGATTCTTCTTTAGGAACATTTATTGAAGTTGAAGGAGGTAAATTAATCAAAGAAGAACAGATTGGATGTTCAAACGGAACAATAATAGAAGTAAATGATTTATTTTTTAATGTTCCGGCAAGAAAAAATTTTCTTAAAAGTAATGAAATTGAACTTTCAAAAATAATTAATATCATTACAAAATATGCTTTAATAAAAAATGATGTTTCAATTAAATTGATTCATAATGGTAAAGAAATTTTAAATTCGCAAAAAACTAATTTCTTAATTAACAATATAATTTTTATCTATGGTCCTGAAATTGCAAAAGATTTAATCAATGTAAATTACGAAGAAAATGGAGTCATCATTAAAGGTTATATTTCAAAACCTGTATTAACACGGGCAGATAAATCTGACCAGTCTTTATATGTAAATAAAAGATATGTAAAAAATAATATTATTTCGCAAGCAATTTATGAAGCGTATAAAACTTTACTTTTTATCAATCGTCATCCTGTTTTTATCTTGGAGCTATTAATTGATCCCAAAGAAATTGATGTGAATGTTCATCCTGCAAAAACTGAAATCCGTATTAAAAAAGAAGAATTAATTTCAGGAATTGTTTTTAATTCAATAAAAAATGCTTTTCAAAATAGTAACCTAATTGTCTCTGCTTCGCTGGAAAATGAAACAAATCAGAAACCGATAAAAAAATATGAATTTACAAAAGATAAGCAATCTGTCTTAATGGTTAAAGATTCAAATTCTCATTTAATAAATCCTTATTCGGAAAAATCCGATTTTATTAAGAAAAAAAATATTTTTGAAAATTTTTATCTGTTCGGGCAAATTAATAAAACTTATATTATAGGAGAAAATCCTGAAGGATTAATTGTCCTTGATCAGCATGCTGCAGAAGAAAGAGTTAATTACGAAAAATTTATGAATGAAAAAAAATCCGGGGCAATCAAAAAACAAAATTTATTAACCCCAAGAATAATCGAGCTAACACCTGTTCAATATTGTGCTGCATTAAATAATAAAACTTTTTTTGAATCTTTAGGTTTTCATTTTGATGATTTTGGGAATAATTCAATAAAATTAACAACTATACCGGAAATTTTTGGAAGGTTAAAATCAACTTTATTATTGGATGTTATTAATGAGCTTGTAAATTTAAAAGGAAAAATAATCGACAAAGAAATTGAAGAAAGAATAATTCGTTTTGCATGCCGTGCATCCGTAAAAGCCGGAGAAGAATTAACAAGTGCACAAATGCGACAGTTAATAGAAAATTTAGGAAAAACTAATAATCCTTATTCATGTCCTCATGGACGACCAACTTTGATAAGTTTCAGTATTGCAGATTTAGAAAAAAAATTTAAGAGGACTGGTTGGTAATTATTCAAGCTTTAAAATCAACTTAGCAATTACCTCTTCATTATGTCGAACTAATGAAGCTTTTGAAATTAAATTTTCTCCAATAAATTTTGCCTTGAATTTTTTAAAATTTTCAGAATCAATTTTTACCATTTGAGAATCTTCGTCATTATATTTATTTAATCTTTCTTGCGAAGGCATCTGTGAATTGTAAATTACATAATCAAGACAATCTTTTCCGAGGTATTTAATTAATTCATTTAAATGTTGAGTAATAGTAAAATTATTTGTTTCACCCTTTTTTGTCATAAGATTACAAACATAAATCTTTTTTGCTTTTGATTCATTTATCGCATTTGAAATATTTTCGACAACCAAATTTGCAATTGTACTTGTATAAAGGTCCCCCGGACCAAGTATGATAAAATCTGCTTCTTTAATTGCTTTAACCGCTTTGTTATGTGCAAAAGCATATGGCTCTAAAAATAATTTTTTAATCTTTAAGTTTGAATTATGTTTAGGAATATCAATATTTGTTTCACCTTTAACAATTTCGCCATTTTCTAATTCTGCACAAAGACTACTTTTCTCAAGTGTTACCGGTAAAACATTTCCTTTAACATTTAAAATCTTGCATGCAGAATTAATCCCTTCTTCTTCTGTTCCTGTTATTTTTGTTAAAGCAGTTAAAATTAAATTACCCATTGAATGATTTTTTAAACCTGTTCCTTCTTTAAATCTATATTCAAAAAGAGTTCTCATAATTTCTCTATTTTCCGAAAGAGCAATAATACTTCTTCTTATATCTCCTACCGGAAGAGTTCCAAATTCATCAATAAGCCGGCCAGTTGAACCCCCTGAATCCATCATGGAAACAATTGAAGTTAAAATGCAATCATGTTTTTTCAATCCACTAAGAAGAGTATAAATTCCTGTTCCTCCGCCAATTAAAACTATTTTTTTCGGGTTTTTCATAAATTTTCAAAGAATTAATATTATTTATAATTTATGAATTTATCACGAATTAATCCATTTTCTTCGCAATATTCCCAAAAATCATCTGAAGTATCAAAATTAGGGCAAATGGTTATAATCTCTTTTCTTTTTTGATGAAGTTTTGCGTCACGACCTAATTTTGAAAGGTATGTTCCAACAAGATAATCTTCTGGTGTAAGCATTTTATTCAATTCTTGATATAATTCTGTAGCGATTTTTTGTTTACGTTTATCTTCCCTGATATCAATAAAATTTATTGCCCAATAATTTGGGAGTTCACCAAAGTCATTATAGACTCCTGTTTTTAAAACCCCAACAATTGATTTTGGATTTTCTTTTATCTCTTTAGCTAAAATAAATCTTGTAATATCCGGAGAAATCATTCTTGCTGGAGAAAAAAAATCAAATCCTTTGAAAACTTCTTGACCTTCTTTATTTATCAAAAGTGGAATTTTCCAATCTGTTCCTTCCAGTAGTTCTTCTTTCAATCTTTCTTTGCTCTTGCATTCAAAATATAAATTTTTCATAAAATTAACCTCTTTATATGGTTTATAAATTTTTTTAAAATATGCCGAACCAGTGCTCCTGCCTTCGCTCGAAACCATCTGGATTATTATTTCTACCACGAAGTTACTCGTCGAACCCTTGGGTTCTTCATCCCTAATGCGCGGACCGGTGCTCCTGCCTTCGCTCGAAATCATTTGGATTATTATTTCTACCACGAAGTTACTCGTCGAACCCTTGGGTTCTTCATCCCTAATGCGCGGACCGGGATTCGAACCCGGATATTCTGCTTGGAGGGCAGAAAGTCTAGCCATTGACCTATCCACGCATAATATTATATTTATTGAACTTTTGGTTTTAAATTTTATTGTTTTTTATAATTGGTGTTTTAATTAATTTAAAACCTAAAAACCGCCCGAGACAGGATTTGGCTCTCAATCACGCACGAAGCTTTATGGATTATTGCTTCTACCACGTAATTGTTCGACCTGCGATTTTAAACTTATTTGAATTTAAGCAGGATTCAAATCTCTCTTAAAACCGCCCGAGACAGGATTTTGCTCTCAATCACGCACGAAGCTTTATGGATTATTGCTTCTACCACGTAATTGTTCGACCTGCGATTTTAAACTTACTTGAATTTAAGCAGGATTCAAATCTCTCTTAAAACCGCCCGAGACAGGATTTGAACCTGCGACCTAAGCATTAGGAGTGCTTCGCTCTATCCAGGCTGAGCTACTCGAGCAGATGAATGTGGAAGAAAACTCCGAGAATTGAAAAAATTCTCTGATACATTCAAAAGACGTTACTTTTGAAGTGATTCGAACTCTTCCCCTATTCGAATCTAAATGCGGAAGAAAACTCCGAGAATTTTTCGAATTCTCTGGGACTTCAACAGACAGTGCAGTTGAAGTGATTCGAACTCTTCCCCTATTCGAATCTAAATGCGGAAGAAAGGATTCGAACCCTCGCAGGCACTAAGCCACTGGAGCCTTAATCCAGCCCGTTTGACCGCTCCGGCACTTCCGCATTATTATGTTTAAAACAATAAAAGAAATCTTTTAATCCTTTTGGATTTAAAATTTATTTTCGAACTCTTGTAGGCACTAAGCCACTGGAGCTTGAATCCCGCCCAGTTTGACCCGAGCGATTTCATATGCTCTAAATCTGTTTACGTAATCAAACGCATATGAGATTGCGAGTAGCGTAGGCACTTCCGCATGAGGAGCGGGAAAACTCGTTTGACCCGAATGATTTCATAAGCAATAAATTGCTTGCGTAACCAAATGCTTTTGAGGTCATGAGTTTCTCCGGCACTTCCGCATATAGTTTTTTAGAAGATTTAGTTTTTAATAATTGCGGAGCGGGAAAACGTTTGACCCGAGCAATTTCATATGCTCTAAATCTGTTTACGTAACCAAACGCATATGGGATTGCGAGTAGTGTAGGCACTTCCGCATTATTATGTTTAAAACAATAAAAGAAATCTTTTAATCCTTTTGGATTTAAAATTTATTTTCGAACTCTTGTAGGCACTAAGCCACTGGAGCTTTAATCTAGCTCAGTTTGACCGAGCAATTTCATATGCTCGAAATCTGTTTGCGTAACTAAACGCATATGGGATTGCGAGTTGAGCGATTACGCTTGCAATAAATTCTGAAAAGTAAATTTGAAAAATCGCAAACGTGGTTGCAAGTAGCGTAGGCACTTCCACATTATTATGGTTAAAGCAATAAAAGAAATCTTTTAATTCTTTTGGATTTAAAATTTATTTTCGAACTCTCGCAGGCACTAAGCCACTGGAGCCTTAATCTAGCTCAGTTTGACCCGAAGGTTTTCGCGAACTTTCCTAATCGCCCTTGATGTGAGCGGGGACCTGAGTTTCTCCTGCACTTCTGCATTAATATATTTAAAGCAATAAAAGAAATATTTTAATTCTTTTGGATTTAATTAGGGAATCTTAAAAAGTTCATATTTCGAGTCGAAAGGGCTAATAATTCATTTTGACTATAAAGTTTGTTGTAGATTGCTGCTTCTGTTGCAGGATCACTACCCGCAAAAATTTCATAATAAGTAGATCCTTTAATTTGTATAATCCTTTTAATCCCTACTAAATGACCATATCCTGTTTTAGTATCCAACTTCTGAACAATCATGTCCCCTGGTCTAAGATCATTAACATTATTAATTGGGATTAAAATTTTAGCTAATAAACCGGTATTTGTATTGGCTTGTACACTTTCAGTAAATTCTTTAAGCTGTTGATATTTAAGATTTTCATCGTATTTTTTTGTAATAACTTGATTCGATTTTTGATCCCAAATTGAATATTCTTCCTTTGAAAAACTTAAAGTTTTTCCATTAGCTATTTCACATCCAAAACTTTCAATATTTCCTTTTTCAAGTTCACTCCATCTCCATAAAATATCCAATTCCCTTTGTGTAGTTGCACAGTTTTGTCTGCTAGAATCAACAATTAAATCTAAAACATCTTTGTTTTGTTTTTTAAGTACTGGAGTTTTATATTTATTCCCAAATGCATCATAATAATAATATGTGTTAGTATTTTTTATTACTGGAAATCCTTCTATAAATTCAGAATAGCTAACTTGAGCATCACCATTATTTGTGCTCAATGTTTCTGCAAAATATCCTGTTTGCTTTTCTGAATCAATTTTATAAGCAGAAGAAGCATCAAAATTATATTTTTGAAGTTTTCCAGAACTATCCAAATAATTAATCTTCATATCCGATTGTGTTGTAAAAGTACTATCTTTTTTAATTTTTGTATAAATTTCTCCCTTGCTTGCATCAAAATTGAGTGCACCATTTTGAATTTCAAATTTTCCCTCAGCATTTATGTCTAATGCAAGAGGTTGATTATCCGGAGAGATTTTAGAAACTTCTAAATTTCCTCCGTTTAAAGTAAATTCCAATCTTCCTTTTCGTGGAGTAAAAGAATTTGGATATTTTTCTTCAATAAATTCCGGAAATATTTTATTATCTTTTGTCAAACTCGAAGTAAAACCCCCTCCCCCCAACCACATTTTTTGATTTCCATAATTAAAATAATTCTCGCCTTTATGTGATAAAGCATTAAAATCCTCGTTATAGTAAACATTTAAGTCTGCACCAAAAGTTTTATGATTTATTCCGTCAATTGTTGCATCAGTTCCTTCCCAAACTTTTACAATTTTTCCATTTTCAACTGTAACCCTTCCCATTTTTCCATCTAAACCTTTTATCTCATTACCATCAAATTTAAAATCACTTTTACTTTGATATATCGCTTCTCCTTTCGGAATATCTTCACCCTTTAGAATTTTCCCAAAATCTTCTGAACCTTCAGGAATTTCAATTTTTGGCGGTTCATTATTATTAATATTATAAATAACTCTTGAATTTGGTGGTGCTTTAAAATCTCCTTTTCCAAAATCATAAACTCCTCCACTTTCATTTGTTGTAAAACTTGCATTAAGGATTTTTCCTGTTGAATCAATTTCTATAAATGATGGAAGCTTAGCTTCATCTTGCGATTTAATATTCTCAAATTTTTTACCAGATATTTTCAAACTTGCATTTTCTCCGAATATTAGTTTGCTAATTCCTTCTTTTTTTTCAAGTGTAACTCCTTTTACAATAATCTCTCCTTCCCCAATATCTTTTCCAATTAATTTTCCAATATCTTCTTCTTTTGTGCTACTAAATTGTAATGTTCCTCCTACAATCTGCCCTTCTTCATCTATTTTTAATGGATCACTATAATCAATCTTTGCACCTCCTTGTTCATAAAGGTCCACTTGTTTATATTTTTCAATAATTTTTGTGACATTTTCAGGTGCAACCTCAATTGCTTCTGAATAAACATCTTGCATAAGCCCTTGCTCTTTTACATAAGTCATACACGCATCTACTTCTGAATTTGGATCACAGTGTGTTAAAGCTTGGCTTTGTATTATTTGAACTACTAAAGCTATAAGTACTGCAACTACTGCTGTTGCTCCAATAATTCCTTCGCCGGAACTTGCTGGAATATTTCCAATCATTAACATCATTATAAAAATAATAACTAATAGCTTTTTCATTGTTCAACAATAAATATCCAATTTAATTTATTTTCTGAAGTATCTTCTTTGTCATTTATTAAAAACCAAATAATATTATCTTCATATATTGATGGGTCTTCATGAGGGACTGCCAAAATCTTAACACTGTTCTTTTCAGAGATTTCTTCTAAACATGTTAAACAAATTGTCCCGGGATTTTCAATGTATGATTTGATGATTTCTACTGATGCTTCATGTAAATTTTTAATATTGTAATCTAAATTTGTTTTTGTATTAAATCGTGATTTATCTTCCCCTTTAATAACTGTTATTTTATTAAGCATTTTAATCTCAATGTTATCTTCATTTATCTTTGCTAAAATTGAATAATTTTCATTCTCTATCTCAAAACCTCGTGTCTTATAACTCTCCAAATCAAAACAGGAATTTAGATTTTCTGAGATATATTTTGCTAATTCTTCTTCAATAATTTCTATTGTAGGCGTATAATTTTTTGATTCTAAAAAATAATAAGGAATATCTTCAGTAAAATAGACTATTGAAGTTTCAAAAGGGACATCATAGTAACCTCCATGTGATGCTATGTAATGAACTCCTTCATTGCTAGTTGCTTCAAAACAAGATTGAAATTCATTATAAACTGGCTCTATGCTCTTTTGGATTCCTCCAATTTGAAAATAATCCCTTGAAAGAAATATAATCGCTGTAAGAGCAATAACTACAACTGCTATTATTATAAATATTGTAATCTGTCCTCTTTTCATATTTTGATTTTTCCTAAAATGAAAATACTAGAAAATCTTCTCAAAGATTTTCTATGTCTTCAAAACGTAATAGTTTTCCTTGCGTAGGCAAGGGGTTGGTTTTGAATTTATCTTCAATTCTAAAAGAACATATGCAGTTATAAAATTTGTGATTTTTCAAGATAAAAAGCTTTATAAAGTAGGAAAATTAGATAATTTTGAAGACGGCCATAATAGGTTGGAAATACCTGTTCCCATCCCGAACACAGAAGTTAAGCTTCCTATGTTAATGACTGTA
>DATDUI010000054.1:0-40658 GCA_035290465.1 Candidatus Nanoarchaeia archaeon
TTTAATTTCAACAATTTATCCTCAAATGAAAGGGACAGGAATAGCAAAAAGGATACTTGAATTAGAAGAACAATATGGAAAGTTAGATACAACAGTTGTTTTTAAAATTGCTGAAGAAGTTTCAAAACAAGAATTCTGTAAATTTGATACCGTTCTGCAAGCAATTGATGCAGGAATAAGGGTAGGTTTTGCATATATTACTTTAGGAGTTGTAGCTTCACCAATAGAAGGATATACAGAATTAAAAATAGGTAAAACAAAAGACGGAAAAGAATATTTTATTGCTTATTTTTCAGGGCCAATTAGAAGTGCCGGAACAACCGCAACATGTATAGCATTAATGTTAATAGATTATTTAAGAGAACTTTTTGGATATGCAAAATATGATCCCACTGAAGAAGAAATAAAAAGATATATCACAGAAAACACAGATTATCATGAAAGAGTAAGTAATCTGCAATATTTCCCTTTGGAACCGGAAATGGAATTTTTAGCAAGGAATTTACCATTTCAAATAGCGGGAGAACCAACAGAAAGTATAGAAGTATCAAATTATAAAAATCTGGAACGTGTTGACACAAATTTTATTCGTGGAGGAATGTGTTTAACCTTTTCAGAAGGTCTTGCCCAAAAAGGACAAAAAGCATATAGATTATATAACGGAGCAAAAAAAAATGGTGTAAACATGACAGGTTTTGATTTTCTTAAAGAATATATTGAACTGCATGAAAAATTAACCTCCGGAAAAAAAGGGAAATCAAGCGGTGGGATACCTCCTTATATGAAAGACCTAGTCGCAGGCAGACCGATTTATGGGCACCCCTCTCGATCAGGATCATTTAGATTTAGATATGGAAGAAGCAGAGTTGATGGTTTTTCAGCAGTATCATTAAATCCTGCAACAATGGCAATAACAGATAATTTCATTGCAATGGG
The DNA here is from genome assembly GCA_035290465.1 of Candidatus Nanoarchaeia archaeon. GTDB lineage: Archaea > Nanobdellota > Nanobdellia > Pacearchaeales > GW2011-AR1 > GW2011-AR13. Next base: position 937 of record DATDUI010000054.1, read on the forward strand.
GACACAGCTAAAAATTGAAAAACCAACAAAAGGATGCGTCACAATGTGTTGCGACAAAATAGATGGACCAATTATAAAATTAATTAACGGAAGTGTAAGAAGGATAACGGACAAAGAAGAAGCAAGAAAAATCTATAAAGATATGGAAGAAGTAATTTATCTTGGAGATATGTTATTTCCTTATAGTGATGTTCTTAATAGAAATGCAGTTTTGCTAAAGCCGGGTTATGTCGAAGAATGGTGGAAATTAAATTTAACAGATGTTTCTGAAAATAATCTCGACGAATTTAATATTTCTTTTGAAGAAGCAATAGGAATAAGCCTCAAGCATAAAATACCATTGCATCCAAAATATATTTTTTATTGGACAGAGATAACAATAGAACAATTTAAAGGATTAATTGATTGGATAAAACATTCAAAAGTAAATAATAAATTAATTTTACCTTATAACAAAACAGAAAAAGAAATCTTTCAAATTGGAAAAAGGGCATTAGAATTATTAGGTATACCTCATGAAGTAACAATAGAGAATGTAGTAATTAATTCTGAAGAAAGCAGAGCATTATTTGCAAATCTTGGATTGGATTTTAATTCAATAAAAAATGGAGAAGAATATTTTATCAAAGATTTTTCAGATAAAGCTTTTTTTAATAAAGAATTTGAAGAAGAAAATGTATTAGATAGAATAAATAAAATTTCTTCTTTTCAAATAAAAAATAAAGCAGGAGATTTCATTGGGGCAAGAATGGGCAGACCTGAAAAAGCAAAATTAAGAAAATTAACCGGTAGCCCAAACGTACTATTTCCTGTTGGAAAAGAAGGAGGAAGATTAAGAAATGTTTTAGAAGCATGCAAAGTTGGTAAAATCAAAAGTACTTTTCCTTTTTATTATTGTAAAAAGTGTGATCATGAAACAATTTATACTTCTTGCGAAAACTGTAACGAAAAAACAATAAAGAAATATTATTTTTATGAAACTAAAGAAAAATCTTTTGACAAAAAAATAGAAGGAAGCGAAAAAGAAGGAGCACCTTATTACAATAAAATTTTAGATGTAAATTATTATTTTGACAAAGCTAAAGAAAAAATAGGCATGAAAAAAAGTGAAACACCTTTATTAGTTAAAGGAATACGTTCAACATCTTCAGGTGAACACATGATGGAGCATTTATCAAAAGGAATATTAAGAGCTTCTTATGATTTGCAAGTAAATAAAGACGGAACTATAAGATACGATGCTGTAGAGATGCCTTTAGTTGCGTTTAAACCTCTGGAAATCGGTGTAAGCATAGAAAAGTTAAAAGAGTTAGGTTATACGCATGATTTTAATGGAGACGAATTAAAAAAAGATGACCAAATTTTAGAGCTAATGCCTCACGATGTTTTATTGCCCTGTTATCCTGATTCAATGGATGAAAAAGCTGACGATGTTTTTTTGAAAGTTAGCCAGTTTGTTGATGACTTACTCGTTAAATTTTATGGATTAGAGCCATTTTATAATGCAAAAAAAAGAGAAGATTTGATTGGCAAGATTGGAATTTGCATGGCACCTCATAATTGTGCAGGAGTTATTTGCAGATTTATTGGTTTTTCCAAAACATTAGGCTTAATGGCAAGTCCCTATATGCATGCGGCGATTAGAAGAGACTGTGATGGAGATGAAGCAGCGATAATGCTCCTTGGAGATGTCCTTTTGAATTTTTCACGTTCATTTTTGCCTGGACATAGGGGCGGAACTCAGGATGCACCTTTGGTTTTAAATGCCAGAATTGATGCAGGAGAAGTTGATGACCAGATTCTTGATTTTGAATTTGTTAAAGGTCATTATCCTTTAGAACTATATGAAAAAGCTGAGAAAAGAATGCATTCTTCAGAAGTAAAAGGAATAAGAACTTGCAGAGATGTAATGAAAGAAAAAAAAGACCCTTTTATCGGATTAGGTTTTACTCATGACACGACTAACTTTAATGACGGTGTTGGTTGTTCTTCGTATAAAACTCTGGGAACAATGCAGGAAAAAGTACGGCATCAAATGGAACTTGTTGAAAAACTTAGAGCCGTTGATACAAGTGATACCGCAAGACTTATTATTGAAAGACACTTTATGAGAGATCTAAGAGGTAATTTAAGAAAGTTTTCAATGCAGGGATTTAGATGTGTAGCTTGCAACGATATCATGAGGCGTCCACCACTAAGCGGAGTATGTATAAAATGCGGAGGAAAACTTATATTCACAATTCATGAAGGGGGAATAAAAAAATACCTTGAACCAGCATTAGAGCTTGCAACAAAATATAATTTATCGCCCTATATGAAACAAAATCTTGATTTAGTAAAGAGATATATTGAAAGTATTTTTGGGAAAGAACTTGAAAAGCAAGAAGAATTAGGCAAATGGTTTTAAGAATTTAAATAACCCTTATAAAATAGAATATTTATTAAGTTCCTCGTATATAGAATTTAATGGATGATACTAAAGAAATTAATGATTTCTTAAAAGTATGTAACGAAAAAGATTACCTTAAAAAAGATATAAATTCTTTTTTAATTGCAATAGATTTTGCAAAGAAAAATTTAGAAAACCGTAAAAGAGAATCAGGGGAATATATTTATCAAAATAATATAAACATCGGAATAATTTTAGTTAAATCCAATTTATCTAAAGAGATTGTGATTGCAGGACTTTTGTATGGTCTTGAAAAGTTAGTTATTGCAAAAGAAATTAAAGAAACTTTTGGAGAAGATATTGCAAGTCTTATTTTTGGGCAGTTACAATTTAATGAAGTTAAAAAAGGAAACAAAAATCTTGAAGCAGGAATAATTAGAAAAATTCTTTTGACCAGCCTATACGATGTAAGAATTATTTTGGTCAAGCTTGCTGTAAAATTAGCAAGTTTGAATACTATTCAAGTCTTTGATGCAAAAAAGCAAAAAGAAATAGCAAAAGAAGTTCTCGAGATTTATGTGCCCTTGGCAGCAAGATTAGGTTTAGAATATATTAGGACAAGATTAGAATCATTAGCATTTAAGGTTGTTTATCCTAAACAATATTTAGAAATTTCAAATTTTTTTAAAGAAACATCTAAAGAAAGAGAAGAATTTGTAAAAAATTTAGTTGAAGAAATAATAATTTTATTAGATAAAAAAGTCGGAATAGTAAAAGTAAAAGGAAGGCATAAACAAATAAGAAGTATTTTTAAAAAGATTTTAGAAAAAGGAACATCATTAAAAGAACAGAAAGATCATTATGCTATAAGAATAATTGTTAAAACTATAGACGATTGTTATAAAACTCTTGGAATTTTACACCAGAATTATGAACCATCGGAAGAAGGACTTAAAGATTATATAAATTCTCCTAAACCAAACGGATATCAATCAATTCATACAATCATAAAAATTCCAAAGGAAAAGAAGGAGGTGGAAGTTCAAATAAGAACACAGGATATGGATGAGTTTGCCGAAGAAGGAGGAGCATCTCATTGGAGTTATAAAAAACTGCAATCAGATAAAAATTTTGAAAAGAAAGTAGGATGGCTCAGAGAATTAATTGAATTCCAAAAAAATTCTTCAGAAAAAGATTTTATGAATGGATTAAAATTGGACCTGTTTGCAGATAAGATTTATTGTTATACTCCAAAAGGAGATGTTAGGGAATTACCAAAAAATGCAACAGTATTAGACTTTGCATATAGTATTCATCAGGAAATTGGAGAAAAATCTATTGGAGGAAGGATAAACGGCAAATTTGTTTCATTAAAAGAACCTTTAAAAAATGGTGTAGTTGTGGAAATTGTAACAAACAAAAATCAAAGACCAAGAAGAGATTGGCTTAAATTTGTGATTTCCTCTCGAGCAAAAACCAAAATTAAGCAAGGTGTAAAAAGATATGAATCAATTCCAATTACTCATGTATATACAGTTGAAAACAAAAAAGATGAAGATTATGACAATCTTGTTGAGTGCCCTGAATTTCCGAATGCTATTTTTTCTCTTGCAAAATGTTGTTCTCCTGTCCCAAAAGATTCTTTAATTGCAATAATGAAATCTTATAAAAACTTTTTAGTTCACAAAGAAAACTGTCCAAGGTTAAAAGGAAATATAAAAAATGCGATACCCGTTTTTTGGAAAAAAGTATTTAATAGTCCCTTAAAACTAAAAGTCTTTTCTGAAGACAGACCGGGAATTCTTGCAGATGTGCTTAATACAATCTCTCGGGAAGGATTTGTTGTAAAAAAAGCAACAGCAAAAATCGTAAGTGAAGGATTTACAGAATGTGGTTTTGTAATTATCCCAAAAGTTCTGGAAGACGTTTATGATATGGTCAATCGGGTGAAAAAAGTCAGAAGTGTGCGTAAAATTTTCTTTGAATAACTTTTTAAACAATTTTTTCTTTTAATTTCTGATGACGCAAAAAGAAAAATTTCACGAAAGAGTTTATTCTAAAACAAAATCTTCTGCACAAAGGTTCAATAATGAATTTAAAAAGCAAGTTGCAACAGGTGTAACTGCAGCATTTGCCTTTTTTATTGCATTAAGCTGGAGGACTCCAATAGAAAATTTAATTAATCTTTTTATAAAAAAATTCGATTTTATGCAAAGTGCAATTTATTGGGAATTTCTTTCTGCAATTTTAGTGACTATTATTGCTGCTGTAGGTTTAATTTTTATTTCAAGATGGTCTTTAGAGGGTTCAAAATAATTTATAATTCATTACAAAAAATAATAAAGAATTGTAGGAATTATCAGGCAACCCATCATATTTGTTCTTCGAACATTTAATTTAATGCAATAAATCCCCGTAAAAGTGGAGATAACAAAAACAATCAAACCCAAAAAACCGGAAATAAAGAAAATAACAACAAATAAAATTAATAATGTAGCAATTGAAATTTTTGTATAATTGATGTTTGTTATTTTTTGAGAGATTATTTTTGTTAAATAAATAGTTAAGAAAAAAGCGATAAACCCTGAAATCAAAATGGTTAAAATTACTAAACCCAATAATTCGGGAGTAAATGAATCCATTATTTGCTGAATTGCAACAGCAGAGCCGGTTCTGGTCTTTGAAATAGCATATAAAGAAATAAATGAAAAACCCATAACAAGAGTATTTGTCGCACCAAGTAGAACTAAAAAATCTTTATCCTTTGTCTTAGCTATAAGATTGCCAATTATTGCTGCTTGACTACTGCCTAAACCAGGAAGAAAACAACAAAATGGTGAAGCAATTAAAGCCCCAAACATCGGTCTAAAATATTTTGTTTTTGGATTTATAATCTCCTGCTTTGGAATTTGCTTTTTATTTTTAATACTTATTATCAGCATAGAACTTCCAAAAAGACCTGTTAAGAGAGGCAAAAGTGGTTCTTTTAAAAATTCATTATTTAAAACGCATAACCCTAAAATTCCTGTAATTAAAAAAACAAAAAAAGAGGTAAATTTTTTCTTTTCTAAATAAATTAAAAAGAATGAAACTAAAATTAAAAGATAAGGAATAAGTGGTTTAGTTAAATTGTATATACTTGGCAAAATAAATATTGAAGGAATTGCAATAAGTGAAATAAGGATAATGGAAAACAAGCTACCATAATTTGTAAGCATTACTGCCTGATAACCCTGACCCTTCTTAAGTAATTCATGCCCTGGCAAAATTGAAAGTTCTGTATCTGTGTCAGGACAGCCTAAAAAAATTGAAGGAATAAAATCAATAAATGTATGCGTAATTGACATCGCGACTATAAAAAGAATTAATATTGTAGGGTCCATTTGAGAAAAAGAAGTAAGCGACAAAGAAACAAGAAGAACCCCGATTAAATTAATATGTATTCCAGGAGTAAGACCTGTTAACGTCCCGGCAGTCACACCAAGTAAAATTGCAATCAAAATTTCAACGAGCATGATATTTTAATCAAAAAGTGATTTATTATTCCTATCATCAATTTGGGATAAATTTTAGCCGAAAATGATAATAATCTTTTTAAAGAACTTTCTGTTTAAATTTAATATGGTTCAATCAATTAAAGAAAGGTTGGAGCAATTCTATTCAGAATTTAAAACTGATAAAGAAAGAGAAGAATTTGAAAAAAATTATCAGATGTTATTTAATGAAACTTTTTCTAATGCAAAAAGAGAATTTTATAGAATTGAAGAACAAAATGAAAAAGCATATCAGGAAGCAAATAAAGCAATAGATGATTTAAGAAAATCAGAGCAAGAATTAGATTTAACCCTAGGCAAATTATTAAATGAAACAACAAATTTAAAAAAATCTCTTGAATCTTTAGCTGATAGAATAGAGCCACAAAAAGATTTTGTTTTTTTTGATGAACCTAATGATACAAATAATGGAAAGATTCATTAACCTTTAATATCCTTTGACCAATCATGGTTTGGGTCTTCACCGTTTTTTATCTCATATGCTTTCAAGAGTTCCCTCATCTCTTTAATGATTCCCTGTTTCTTAACACAAGAAACTGATGCACCTCTTGTAACAATCAGGTATTCTCCAAATGGTTCCAGTATTTTTTTGCATTTTGTCAAGGCTACTCTTTTCTCTTTTAAATCTCTATATTGTTTCATTTCTATTTTATTTATTAATACTGTTGGTATAAGCAGAGCAAAAATATAATGGAAAGATTCATTAATCCTTAAAAGGATTTTCAAATTTTGGAGAATTTAAACAGTTGTCGCAACTTTTGCAATTGTCTTCTAAGAACTTTTCCCCAAAATAGTTTAATAAAAATCTCCTTCTGCATTTATTTGTATTGCAATATCCAATAACAATATCTAATCTCTTTTTCGTATTTTCTTTAATTTGTTCATCATCCATTTTTTCAATGAAAAATTCATGTTTATATAAATCTGATTTTGAGTAAAATAATACACACTCGCTTTTTAGTCCGTCTCTTCCTGCCCTACCAATTTCTTGATAATACCCTTCCATTGTTTTAGGAAAACTATAATGAACTACTAATCTTACATCAGGTTTATCAATTCCCATGCCAAATGCAATTGTAGCAACAACAATCTTTACTTTGTTTTGTATAAATTGTTCTTGATGAAATTTTCGAATATTGCCATTTAGCCCTGCATGATATGCTAAAACATTAAAACCTTTGGCCTTCAATTTTTCTGAAATCTTTTCCACTTCATTTCTTGAGAAACAATAAATAATAGAAGAACCCTCTTCATGCTTTTTTAGTAAATCAACAAGTTTCGGGAATGCATCCCTTTTTTTGATTATTATAAAACTCAAATTTTTCCTGTCAAAACTGGAAATAAAAATTTTTGGATCTATTAAAGATAATTGTTTGCAAATATCATTTTGAATTTTAGGCGTTGCAGTTGCAGTAAGTGCAATAATTGAAATATTTGGGAATGTTTCTCTTAAATTTTTGAGTTCTCTATAACTTGGGCGAAAATCATGACCCCATTCAGAAATACAGTGTGCTTCGTCGATTGCAATTAAACTTATATTTGCAGATTTTAAAAAATTTCTAAAGCTTTCTAAAGCCAATCTTTCCGGAGCTATGTATAGCATTTTAATTTCTCCCATTAAAATCTTAAATTGAATTTCTGCTAATTCATCTATAGCTAATGATGAATTGATAAATTCTGCCGGGATTCCTTTAGATTTTAGATTATCTACCTGATCTTTCATTAATGCTATTAGAGGGGATATAACTAATGTAATTCCTTTCAGCTTTAATGCCGGAATTTGGTAGCAAAGTGATTTGCCTCCACCTGTAGGTAAAATTGCAAAAACATCCTTTTTCTCTAAAACGCTTTTGATTATCTCTTCTTGAGGATATCTAAATTCGTCATAACCAAAATATCTCTTTAAAACCTCTTTCATAAATATAAATTTGAAAATAATTTTTTAAATATATATGAACTATTTAGTATTAACAAAATCCTTGATACTATATATTTTAACATCTTAAAGTTTTTATACTTTTAATATTACTTTTTTATATGGATTATGTGAAAGAGGCGTTTTTAAAAGTAAAAGAGGATATGGGTGTTTTAAAGCAAGAAATAAATTCAATGAGGGAAGATATAGCTTCAAGTTTATCTAAAATGCAGGAATTTGAAAAGCTGTTAAAGGATCTTCAATCAAACAATCATTCTGTTTATAATGATTCTTTCGACAGACAGACCTTTCGACAGACAGACAGACAGATAAATTCGACAAGTTCGACAGGTTATCCAACAGATAACTATCCCTTTGAGGGCTTAAAACCCTTAAATCCTTGTGTTTCCAATGGAAACAAGGGGGTTCCAACAAACAGACAGACAAACCAACAGACAAACCAACAGATGAATTTTTTAAGCGAAAATGCCCAACTTTCTCCAGATTTTAATCCTCTTGGGATGCAGATTCCTTTAAAATCTTCTCCTTCAATTCTCCCTCAAAATTCCATTGATAATGCAGTGAATATTTTAAACTCTTTAGATAATTTAAAAAAAGAAATTAGATTAAAATTTAAACGTTTAACTGAACAAGAATTGCTTATTTTTTCAACAATCTATCAATTTGATGAAGAATTTGGATTTTCAGATTATCGTGGAATCTCTCAAAAATTGAATCTTTCTGAAAGTTCTATTCGGGATTATGTTCAGCGATTAATTAAAAAAGGTATTCCTATAGAAAAAAATAAAATTAATAACAAAACTATTCAACTTTCGATTTCAAACAATCTAAAGAAAATTGCAACTCTACCGACGATATTGCAACTAAGAGATCTTTAAAAATTATTTTTATCTAAACAAAATCATTCTATTAAATAAATGAGTTAATCGTTTCACAGAATAACTCTTTAAATTTCCTTTTTTCTTGTTTTTTATTAAATTTTTCTCTTTCTAATGAACTTTTATAAGTTTTCCTTTTCAATCTTCTCTTTTTTCTTTAAATCCTTTTGTTTTTGTCGTCGATATCTTTGGATACATCTATTTAATTATCTGAAAACTTTCTTTTAAGTGTTCTTAGTTAATAATTAGATATTATCTTTCATTAAAATAGTCTCACTTTTAATTTGTTTTCCTCTATTTTTACCCTTTTTTCAGGATTTTAACCAAAAATAGACATTTTTTCAATTAAAATTCCTTTTTTTAGTCTCCCTTTTTGTCATTTTCTTCTTTATTTAAGTGATTTTTATTGGTTTTTTAATAATAGATCTTATCTTTTACTAATACTTCCTTTTAATCTCACTTTTTATCAATTTTTCATCTGTTTTTTGCTTTTTTAACTCTCACTTTTGGCTTTTTATTAGGCATTTTTAATAACAGACCTTGTCTTTTTACTAAAAATTCCCTTTTTTATTCATTTTCATCTGTTTTTTCTTGTTTTTTTGCTTTCTTAACACTCACTTTTGACTTTTTAAGCAATTTTTCTTTAATTTCTTCAGGTATGTATACCCGTTTTTTTCCATTTTTTTCTATAACTTCTTCAATTAAACTCTCACTTTTCTGTTTTATGGTATTTATTTGGCCTCTAATTGTCGATTTTTCCTTTCCAAGCATTGCTGCAAGGTCTTCATAACTTAATCTCAACTCTGTATTTAGCAAAATCCATAAAATTGCTCTTTCTGTTATGGAAAATTGTTCAAAATTAGGTGTTTGAACACCTGTTTGAACACCTGTTTGGACAGTGTAAACAGCTGTCTGTTTATCCAACACCTGTTTAGGTGTTTTAAACGGCTGTTGGGTTTTCATTTCTCCCATCATTGAAACAATGTTTTTTATACTTTCAATCTCTTCTTTGATAGACGATAAATCGTTTTTCAAACTTTCTATATCTTTTTTTTGGATGTTTTTTTCTGAATCAAGGTGTTTAATCCACCCGCTAACTGCGCCAATGTCTTTTTTGACAGATTCAAAACCTTGTTTTGTATCGTCTTTTATACTTTTTATTTCTTTTTTTTGTAAAAACCAACCAAACATGGGGATATATCGTATTTTAACTTTAAAAATGTTTTGTTTTTTCGTCGTTAAAACCATCTTTTTTAGTATATTTTCTAATAATTTAAACCCTGTTTTTAAACACCTGTTTTTTTAAAAAAACACTGTTTATATAAAAATATCTCGATAAACAGGCTGTTTAAACAGGTTTAAACAGGCCAAACAACCAAATGCTTTCTCTAAATATTAATTACCTAAGGTTACCTAAGTGAATGAAGCAGACAAAATAATTTGCAAAGGTTTATTAATTTTTATTTTTTTTGTCTTATATGAATAAAAATCTTCTTGATTATTTTGTTGGCGGAAAAAAATTTAAAAGCGAATTTAGAAGACAATTTCGATTATTAGTAGTAATAACTCTTGGATTTACAATCGCTTTTACCTGGCGTCAAACAGTATTTGATATTTCACAATCCTTCATTAAGTTTATAACTCATATAGAAAATATATCTATTTCAAGCATTCTAACTTCAATTTTTATCACTCTTATAAGCATATTTTTCATCTATTTAACTTCTCATTTCTTAAAAGACGGTGTTGAAAATTATTAGTTAATTTACTGTTTAAACAGGTGTTTAAAATAGAGATTTTATAAGGATCTTTTTGTTAATTCTTCTGAAATTTAGTAAACTTTCTAAAAGTATTAATTATATATAAATTCATTAACCTAACCTAAGTGAATAAATTAGCTTTTTAAACAGGTGTTTAAAACAAAGAAATTATCAATAATTTTTTTGAAGATACAAACTTTTTCTCTCGATTTTTTATTAATTTTATCTATTGGACTTAATCTTTTATATATTAATTTTAAGCGAAAATTTTAATATTTTGTCATAAATTTTTAATTGAAATTTATTACTTTTTCGTTGTTTAAACAGGTGTTTAACAATCAATAATCTCGAAGAAAGATTTATTTTATTTTTTATATAAAATTTAATTTTTTTATCTTTCTTAATATTTTATTTTTCTAAATAACTAACATAACCTAAGTGAATAACCTTAAAAATTTTTCATTTGTTTAAACAGCCAATTTTATGCATTTATCTAGAGCATTCCTGAATTATATTTGAATATTTTTACTATTCTTTAATCCGATTCGTTAATCATAAGTAGATAATCTTTTATTTTGAATCTTCTAAACCTTTATGGATTTCACTAGCCTAACTTAAGTGGATGATACTAAAGATTTTTCATTATAATTTATTAAAACAAACAGCTGTTTAAACATCCCATATTATATTTATCGAGAGAATCCCTAAAATTTATTCGAATAATTCGCTATTTACTTGAATTTATTTTCTAAATTTTTCTCTAATCATAAGTAAATAATTTTCTAAGCTTTTGTAGTTTTCATTAACCTAACCTTAGTGCACTATCTTTTGATCTTTTAATAAATTTTTTGAAAATTTTAAGTTTTAAAGGGCTAAAAATGCGTAAAATTTATATAGTTTTTCCAATAAGGCTATAATATAATTATTATAAGGGAACCCTTAATGGAAAAAACTCACCTAAGTGCACGCTCTGGAACCTCTAAAATGGACTCTAATTCTCAAAATCATCCAAAAGTGGCGATTTATTCGCGTGTTTCAACTGAAGAGCAAGCAAAAGAAGGATTAAGCGTAGAAGCTCAGATAGATAAATGCAAATCTTTTTGTAATGCACGAGATTGGGAAGTCTTTAAAGTTTACAAAGACGCCGGATATTCTGCAGGTAGTTTAAATCGACCTGCTTTAGAACTTTTACTGCGTGATGCAGATGAAAACAAATTTAATATAATCTTAGTTTACAAAATTGATCGTTTCTCAAGAAAATTAAAAGATTTGATTATGGTTTTAGATGACTTAAAATCAAAAGATATTAACTTTACATCTGTTACTGAGCAAATTGATACTACCTCTGCAATGGGGGAAGCATTTTTTCAGATTATTGGTGTATTTGCCCAACTAGAGCGTGGAATGGTGAAGGAAAGAGTTGAACTAGCATTTGACAGAAAGATTCAATTTGGAGAAGCTTTATTTCGTGCTCCGCTAGGTTATACCTATCTCAACAAAAAACTTGTTCCAGACCTTGCAAATGCTCAAAAAATAATTGAAATTTTTGAGATGTGGTCCCAAAATATAAGTTACAAAGAAATTTGTGAAAAGTTCAACATTTCAACTTCAACCTTTTATCAAATTGTAAAAAATCCGGTTTATATAGGCAAAATTCAATATCGGGGCAAGCTTTATGATGGAAAACATAAGCCAATTATTGACCCTGAACTTTTTTATCAGGTAAATCCTCCTGATAAAACCTCTAAAGAATAATAAAAATAAAAAAATAAATTTTAAGATTAAATTACATTTAATCTTTTCTTACGTAGCAATCTTTGCAAAGTACTGGTTTATTTCCACTTGGTTTAAACGGAACTTGGCACTTTTTGTTACATTTAGCGCAAGTTGCATCGTACATTTCTCGATTACTTCTGAAATTGTCTCTTCCGCCACCAAAGCTTCTTCCACCACTACCACCACTGAAGCTTCTTCCACCACCGCCAAAACTTCTTTTAGGTTTATTTTTCCTAAAACAATCTTGACATCTAACTGGTTTACCTTCTGTGGGTTTAAATGGTACTTCACATTGAGCACCGCAATCAGTGCATTTAGCTTTGTACATTTCTCTTTCAGAAGAATCCCTCATGGATTCCTGTGTTTGCTCGATATCTTGAGCAATTAAATCGTCTGCCATATTTTTTCTTATTCCTCCATTCTACTTTTATGTAGAGATATTTCTCTTATAAAGAATATAAAATGACCCTTTAAGAATCTTTACATTTTGTGATTATTGTTCTAAAATCGGCAAATACTAAGTTATTTAAATTTGCAAGAATTATTCTCTCTAAATAAGGTGTTTTAAACAGCTGTTTAAACAGCAAAACGGTGTTTTTTATGAAAGAATGCATTAAATGTGGTTATCAATCAGAACAAAATAAAGAAAAATTTCAGGAAATTCTTTGTGATATTTGTTATGCATTTGCCCCCAGTAGTGAAGGGCTGTTTAAACAGTATATACAAGATAAAACCAGCTGGAAATTGTTAGAAACATTTAGAAAACATTCAGAATTACGAGGAGAAACACAAAAAAAAGGCATGATCAAAAAAGCAATTGACGGAAATTTGATGTCCCGTGCCCCATTTGGTTATAACATTGAAAATAAAAAATTAATCCCTGCCGGGAATTCAAAAGAAGTAGAAGACATCTTTGAAGAATTTTTAAACTCAGGAATTAGTTTAACGCAATTATCAAAAAAGCATGGTCTATCTGTCAACGGTCTAAAAAAAATATTAACCAATTTTACTTATTTAGGGAAGATTAAATTCAATAATCAAACACATGAAGGAACACACAAGCCCCTTATATCTTCAATATTATTTAATCATGTTCAGGATAAACTGGAAAAATTAGGAATAAAGATTGTTTAAAATACGAATGTTTTTATACTTCTGACCACTATTAAAATTGTGAAGCCTTATGATGAGAGGTATCTAAATCTTGAACATTTCTTTAGAAAGAATTATTTAAAAATTTTAAGGAGGATTTATAAATGAAAGATAAATCCCTTAAAAAATTAATTCAAAAAGATTATGCCAATTGCTTAGCGAGATATCGTTTACCGATGGATGAAAATGTTAAAGAAGCATTAATCCCGCAAACTATTCTTGGTCATGCCATAGAAGGTCATGCAACTTTTTTTCCTAATCATTATCCCAATATAACTATCGACGAGATTTTTGAATCTCTGGGTTTTAATCCTCTTGAAAAAAGGAAATTCAGAGAAGATTTAATTTATGAAGTAAAAAATTGTTTAGAAGATTTAATCTCTGGAAAGATTGATAAATTAGTTAATAGTCGTGGAAACCCCATTTTAGGAGCAACTTTCTTGAAAGACCATCGACTTTCTTTATCAAAAGAAACTTTTAAAGGCGCAGCTTTAGCCGGAAGAATGGATTCTGATATTTGGAGGAATCAAACTCTTTGTGATTATCCATTAACGTTAAAAGGAAATATCCTCGAAATAGGATTTGGAAAAGAATATGTCATTGATACAAACAAACTAAACGATTTTAAACTTACCATTGAAGATTTAGCCGAAAAAGATCATTCAAAGATGATTGATTTATATCGGGCTGGGGGATTAATTGTGGAAAAAAGCGGTTATTTAAAAGGACTTGAGAATGTTTTTATCCGAACAAATTCTGGCCTAGGTTGTTGTGATGATGCTTGTTTAATTGCAATCGGAAGGCTCCATAGTCCTGATGCATTGCTTTTAGCTTGGGCAATCGATGCAGTGGACACTTATTCTAAATGCACTATAAACTCTGTTGAAGGGGGATTTGATGAATGGCTTGGAAAAGAACTTGAAAAAAAATGGTCTGAAAAATATAATGAAGAATTAGTTACAAAAGAAGAAACAACAGAGATAATTTACCTTGGTGCAAAGAGAAACGATCCAGCAATTACCTTTTCATCTTCACACAGAAGGTTTAACGAAATGGGTTTAAATCAATTATATCCAACAATTTTAAATCATTATAACTTTGCAAAGGATGGAACAAGATCTCCAAAATATTCTTTAGGATTTGATCAAACATCCAGCAAACATTTTTATAAAATCATGGAAGAAAGGTTTGAGTTATTTGGAAAAGGAAGTCTGAAAAAACAGTAACTGTTTTAGAGTACTAACAAAAACGCAATATTTTTAAATATCTAAATTTTGTAAGAATATGTTGGAAAAGATTAACACTTCCCGAAAATCTTCTGTCGATAATAAATTTCTTATTAAGAATAATCTTTTTGTATCTTTAAGGGGGAAAGTTAAATGACTTCTAAGTTAATCGATTCTTTAATAAAGAAAGATTATGAATTAATTTACAATTCTAAATTACCCTTACAAGAAAGTGCAAAACAAGTTTTAATCCCGCAGACAATTCAGGGTCATGCACGTGAAGGTCATATGAGTTTTAAAAAAAATCCTATGGATTTAACAATGGATGAAATCTTTATTTCCCTTGGAATGAACCCTTTTGAAAAAAGACGGTTCAGAGAAGGTTTAATTTATGAAGCAAAAGAATGTTTAGAAAATTTGGTTTCAGGCAGAATAAATAAACTAGTTACTAAAAAAGGTCAGCCTCTTTTTGGAGCTTATTTCTTATTGGATCAGGAGATTGATTTATCCAAAGAAACTTTCAAAGGTGCAGCTTTAGCCGGAAGAATGGATACTGATTATTGGAGAAAAAGAACCGTAGATATCTATAAAAAAACCTTGGATAATTCTGATTTAATCATCGGAGGAGGAATGGAATATCCTGTAAATCTCCTGCAATTAGCTAAACAGGGTTTGGAATTAAAAAATTTGTCCGAAGAAGAACATGATCCCAAAACAATCAATGAATACTATGAAAAAGAAATTTTATGTGAAAATGGTTCTTATAGTGACGGAATACAAAATACTTTTATAAGACATCGTTTAGGTCTTGGTTGTTGTGATGATGCAAGCTTAATTTCCATCGGTAAAATTCATGGTCCAAGTGCGTTACTTCTCGGTTGGGTTGTTGATGCTGTTGATACTTATTCCAAATGTACCTTAAATTCTATAGAAGGAGGATTTGATGAATGGGTTGGAGAAAGTTTAGAAAAACTTTGGAAAAAGAAAAATGGATCTAACCTTATAACTCCTGAAGAAACAATGGAAATCATTTACCTTGGTGCAAAAAATAACTTCCCTAAAATTAATATGTCTTCTTCACACAGAAGATTTAATGAGATTGGTAAAGATCAATTATATCCAACAATTTTGAATCATTTAGCCTATGTAAAACAAGGTATTATCCCTCAAGAATATCCTTTGGGGTTCCAAAAAATACCTAGTACAGAATTTTATAATTCAATAAATCAACGGTTTGAATTATTTGAAAAAAGTTTAAATTTTGATTAAAAATAAAATTTTTTCTAAAAAACTATCTCTTAGAAGCCTGTCTTTTACTTCTAGCTTTTGAATCACCGGGTTTATATGCTTCTTTTCGTCTAACGTCAGCTACAAGTAAATTTCTGTCATATTCCAAATATGCCTTAGTTAATTCTTCAGATTTTGTAAATTCAACTATCCCTTTAGCAAGTGCAAGACGTGCAGCTTCGATTTGTCCTTTATCTCCTCCACCTTTAACCTCGATGTTAGCATTAAAATTAATCTCACCTAAAACATGCAAAGCAATTCTTAATGGTTCTTCGATTTTAAGTTTATCAAAAATGTGTAGATAGTTATAATTTTTGTCATTAATCATTATTTGACCTTTGCCTTCTGTCAAAACTGCTCTAGCGACAGCTCTTTTTCTCTTTCCAGATTTAACCACTTTTTTGTATTTTGTTTCAATTGCCATTTTATTTTAAAAATTCATTAACCCTTGAAAATTTTCTGGGTCTTTGATGATTTAATTTGATTTTTTCAACTTCTTGATATTCTTTTGGTATTCCAATATAACATTTAACTCTCTTAAATGCTTCTCTTCCTCTTCCTTCTCTGTAGTTAGGAATCATCCCTCTGATAACTCTTTTAACCATCTTATCAGTAGCTTTGTGGTGTATTGGTCCTTTTTGACTATGCCCAAATCTGCTTCTTTGTTCATGAAATTCTTGTTGAATATTTTGTAAATTTCCTGAAATTATTACAAATTCAGAATTTACAACAACGACCTCTGAACCTTTTAATGCTTCCTTTGCAGCAAAACTAGCTAATCTCCCTAAAACTGCATCTTTTCCGTCAATAATTTTTATACTCATTGTGTTAAAACCTCAATATCTTTTGCTTTCGGATTCTTTTTAATTTCTTCAAGGATAGTTGAAGCATCGCATTTAGCATTTAATAATTTTTCATGAGCTTTTTCAGAAAAACTTAATGCAGCAATTTTAAATTTTTTATGAATTTCACCTAAAGAAAGAATTTTTCCCGGAACAATTAATGTTTTTCCTTCAACTGTCCGAGTATCTAAATCTTTAATGTTTAAATCTAATCTTTTTCTTCGTGGACCTGATAAAATTCCGGCAACTCTTTGCCATTCAGGATTTTTTTTTGCTAAAATAATTGTTTCAACTAATTCTGAATTAGTTTTCTTTTGTAAATGTTTTTCGATTAATGTTTTTGATTTCATTTTATATTTTAACGAGAAAAGTTTTTCCCGCTCTACGCGATTAACTCGCAGGTTAAAAAACTCACGAAATAATGGTTTATAAAACTTCTGATTAATTAAGAATTTTTAATTTTTAGAAAACCGAAATACCCCAAATAAACAAATTAAAATACGCTTGCAAATGGGTCAAGGATCAAAGATTTTTAAAAAATCGATAATTTCCTCATAAACTTTTAAGGCTCTTTGAAATTTTAAATAAAAATTATAAAAAAATTGATTTTTTGGTTAAAATTTGTCTAAAAATTAGGCAAAAAGTGAGAGTTGCGTGAATTTAATCCTTTATAGTTTAAATAATTAAATTAAAAGAAATATCTTGTTTATTTTTTTGGATAAATGTTCTTTGAGTAAATAAAAGGTTTTAGAAGGAAAAGAGAAATAAAGAAGTGAGTTTTAAATAGAAATTTTCATTGTAATCCTCAAAAAATAAACCCCTAAGAGTTATCTCGCTTACCGAATATGTAAATTAAGAAAATTGGATGAAGTCGTTTTATAACTTAAATGATTATTAGGAATAATTTATTTTGAACTGATTATTTATTTTATTAAATAAAATTATTTTAAATTTTTTAATTTTAGAAAATATTAATTTTTGTATTTATTTTTTTGTAATTTTTACTTTTTATTATCTTTGGAATTTATTTAAAAAAAGTTTACATCGTCTATAATTTATATAATGTTTTAATAAATAAATTCACACAGTTGTTTAAGATGCAAATTTTTTGCAGATAGTAAGCTTTTTAAGTAAACATTTTCTTAAGTAATTCATGGTAAAAGGATTATATCATTATCTAAGGGAAGCTTGGAAAAAACCAGATAGAAAAACCCTTAGAGAAAGAATGGTGGAATGGAGAAAATTAAATGTTTTCACCAAGATGGATAAACCATTAAGATTAGACCGAGCAAGAGCTTTAGGTTATAAAGCCAAAAAAGGATTTGTAATAATTAGAATAAAAATAGAAAGAGGAGGGCATAAAAGACCAAGACCAACCAAAGGAAGAAGAAGTAAAAGAATGCATACAAGAAAAACTCTTAAGATGAGTTATAAATGGATTGCAGAACAAAGAGTTGCAAAAAGATTCACAAATTTAGAAGTATTAAATTCTTACATGATTGGTAAAGATGGTATAAACTATTTTTTCGAAGTAATTTGTGTTGACCCTTCCAGACCTGAAATTAAAAATGATAAAGTAATTAATTGGATAACTAAACCGGCAAATACAAAAAGACCTCAAAGAGGGTTGACATCTGCTGCGAAAAAATCAAGAGGATTAAGAATCAAGAATCCAATGTCAAAGGTTAGACCAAGTGTAAGAGCTGGAAAAAGAAGAGGAAAATAATTTTTTAAAATGATCCCCGTGGGGAATATCAAATATAAAGATTACAATACTCTTGTAAAAATAAGCAATTCTGTAAAAAAATTATTAGAAGATGTTAATCTTGATTTAGATCTAACAAAAAGATTTCCAAATGCAGAATATTTTTATGAAAATTTTCTATTCATAAAACCTAACTTAAGAAAACACAAAAATTTTGAATTAATTTATATTGATGTTTTTGAAGATGACAGTACTTGTCTTTCGTTGGGAAAAATTAAAGAAAATCTCTCTTGTAAAATTTTGCTTGATGGTTCATTAACGAATTTTGAATCAGGTAAAATGATTCGCTGGGTTGTAATTGAATCTCAAGAAACTTTTTAAATGAATTTAGCATTTTATATTTATGACAAAAACAATTGATAATAATCTTGAAGAATCTAGATGGCTAAAAAAGATTAACAAAACTGCAAAGCCTTTTGGTGAGAGATATATTGGAATCGGATTTCAAGAAGGACGGAGAGCTAAATTAAAACAACTTTCTGTTGATATTGCACAAAAAGCAAAAGAAGTAAACACAAATAAAGAATATGAAGCATTAAGAGAA
This sequence comes from Candidatus Nanoarchaeia archaeon, assembly GCA_035290465.1. Classification (GTDB taxonomy): domain Archaea; phylum Nanobdellota; class Nanobdellia; order Pacearchaeales; family GW2011-AR1; genus GW2011-AR13. The sequence continues at coordinate 20,046 of DATDUI010000054.1, forward strand.
GTATATCTAAAATGTTTTTATGATTTAATTCATGTTTACTGGACTCCCGCTTGCGATTTTCCTTATAGAAAAGAAATGAATAAATAATAAAAATCCATTCTCCAAAATGTATATAAAAGAAAAATAATTTAATATTCTATGGAGAGGACATTAAAAAATTTAACAAAAGCTTTCATTGGTGAAAGTATGGCAAGAAATAGATATACTTTCTATGCAAAAATTGCTTCTAAAGAAGGTTATGAGCAAATTTCTGCGATTTTCTTAGAAACAGCTGAGCATGAAAAAACTCATGCAAAAAGGTTATTTGAACATATCCAAGAATTAAAAGAAAAATTAAGTGATAATGAAAAAATTATTGTAGAGTCAGAAGTTCCAACAACTTATGATACAACAATTGAAAATTTAAAATCTGCAATTAACGGAGAACATTATGAACATTCTTCAATGTATCCTGAATTTGCAAAAATTGCAAAAGAAGAAGGTTTGCATCAAATTGCAATAAGATTAAGTGCAATAGCAAAAGCAGAAAAGCATCATGAAGAAAGATATATTAAATTATTAAAAGAATTAGAAAAAGGAATTATCTTCAAAAAATCTAAAGAAAAAGAATGGGTCTGTAGAGAATGTGGTTATACACATACCGGAAAAGAAGCTCCATTAAAATGCCCTTCATGTAATCATGAACAAGCATTTTTTCAACTTAGATGCGAAGAATATTAATAAAATGACAAATAAAAAAGAAATTTACAAGTGTAATGTTTGCGGAAATATTGTAGAAGTTTTACATGACGGAAAAGGAACACTTGTGTGTTGCAATCAAAATATGATTTTACAAAAAGAAAATACTATGGATGCTTCAGTTGAAAAACATATTCCAATAATTGAAAAGAATTTTGTAAAGGTTGGATCAATTGAACATCCAATGGAAGAAAAACATTATATTGAATGGATTGAAGCAAAAGGAAAAAGGGGAGAAGTTGCAAAGATTTTTTTGAAACCCGGAGATAAACCTTTAGCAAAATTTTGTTTTACGCCATCTTACGCAAGAGCATATTGTAATTTGCATGGATTATGGAAAAGTAAATAATCTTTTCTGATTAAAATAGAATCTGTTCGTAACAACCTAATTAATCAACTTTTTTGTTTATAATTAATGGCATATGAATTACCTCCTCTACCATATAAGTATGATTCTTTAGAACCATTTATTGACGAAAAAACAATGAAAATTCATCATGATAAACATCATGCTTCTTACATCATAAAATTAAATCAAACATTAAAAAATTATCCTGAAATTCAAGACAAACCAATTGAAAGTTTAATTCAAGGTTTGGAAGGTGTTTCCGAAGAAATTAGAGAATCTGTAAAAAATAATGGAGGAGGTCATTTAAATCATACTTTCTTTTGGAGCATATTAACAAAAAAATTAATTCTCAAAGGAGAAATTTTTAACGAAATTGATAAAACTTTTCAAACTTTTGAAAATTTCAAAGAAGAATTCACAAAATCTGCAATGAATGTCTTTGGAAGCGGTTGGACATGGTTAGTCTTAGACGGCAATCAATTAAAAATTTTAAACACTTCTGGGCATGAAAATCCGATTACTCACGGAAAAATTCCCCTTTTAGTAATAGACCTTTGGGAGCATGCATATTATCTAAAATATCAAAATAGAAAAAACGAATACATAGAATCTTTTTTCAATATCATTAATTGGAAAAAAGTAAATGAATTATTTCTAAAATATAAAATTTAAGGATATAATATGAAATCAATTTAGAAATGAAAGAATTTAAAGATACTTCCTCTAAAAAAATTGCTTCAAGCAATTAAACATAAATCCATGAAAATAATTAAACCGATGTTATGTAAACACGGAGATAAAAAAGATTTAGATAAATTAAATTACATCTTTGAACCAAAACTTGATGGAACCAGAGCAATTTGTTATATCAATAAGAAAATTGAATTAATTAATCGAAGAGGTATTAATATAACAAAAAGATACCCTGAATTTAATTTTAGACAAAATGTAAATAGTTCTTGCATCCTTGATGGAGAAATCATTGTTTACGGAAAAGATGGAATGTCAAATTTCAATCTCCTTCAAAAAAGAGAACAATTAGAAAAAGAAATTTTAATAGAATTACGTAGCAAGGAAATTCCTGCAACATTTGTTGTTTTTGATATATTAATGAAAGATGGAAAGAATTTAATCAATTATCCATTAAAAGAACGAAAAAAAATATTGAATCAAACTATAAAAGAAGATAAAAGAATAGAGATTATACCATTTACTCAAGATGGAAAAAAATTATGGGAAAAAATAACTTCTAAAAAAGGGGAAGGAGTTGTTGGAAAAAATTTAGAAAGTAAATATTCTCCAAATGCAAGAGTTTCAGATTGGATAAAAATAAAATTTTTCAAATCAGTAGATTGTGTCTTAATTGGTTTTACTCAGGAAAAAAGAATTATTTCCGCATTCTTGTTAGGGCTTTATGATCATGGTCAATTAAAATATATAGGAAAAGTTGGGACAGGCTTTACAGAAAAATTTTTACAGCAAATCTTTAAAAAAATTTCAAAAATAACAATCTCAAGTTCTCCTGTTAAAGACTTGAAAAATATAAACGCAAGATGGATATCACCAAAACTTGTAGGAGAGATAAAATATTTGGAATTTACTAAAGATAAAATCCTAAGAGCCCCGGTATTTTTGAGAATGCGTGAAGATAAAAAACCCAAAGATTGCACATTTAATCAATAAGTTAATACCTCAAAGTTGAATAGAGCTTCCTTTCATAAATCTTATATACTTTATTTATCAATTATTAACTAAGAGGAAAATGAGATATCAAAAATTAGCAACATTATATGAAGAACTTTCTTCAACAACAAAACGTTTAGAGAAAATAGAAATCTTATCAAAATTTTTTGAAGTATTGCCTAAAGACGACAGCGAAGTAATTTACTTATTGATGGGAAAGATTTATCCTGAATATGATGAACGAAAAATAGGAATAAGCAACCAATTAGTAATTAAGACCATATCAAAAGCAACAGGAACAGAAATAAAAAAAATTATTCACGAATGGAAAATGCTTGGAGATTTAGGAGAAGTTGCAGAAAAATTTACCTTGCATAAAAAACAATCAACACTCAACTCACATATTTTAACAACCACAAAAGTGTTGGAAAACCTAAGAAAATTACCGAGTTTGGAAGGAAAAGGAACTGTAAATAAAAAAATAGCAATAATTACAGAACTCTTAACTTCAGCAGACCCTTTAGAAGCGAAATATATTGCAAGAAGCTTGATTGGTGATTTAAGAATCGGAATTCAGGAAAGCACAATAAGAGATGCCTTAGCTTTAGCTTTTTTTAAAAAAGATAAAGATGTTTCAGAAATAATTCAAAAAGCAATAGATAAATCAAATGATCTCGTTGTTGTATTAGAAATCGCAAAACAAGGAAAAATAAAAGAATTAGAAAAAGTCTCCTTGCAGATAGGAAAACCCATTAAAGCAATGCTCGCACAAAAAGCAGTTAACCCAAAAGAAGGTTTTGTTGTCGTAGGCAAACCATGCATAATTGAATATAAATATGATGGATTTAGATTATTAATTCACAAGAATGATGAAGTAATAACTTTATTTACAAGAAGTTTGGAAAATGTTACAGCACAATTTCCGGAAGTAGTAGAATATGTAAATCAATACGTAAAAGGAAAAACTTTTATCTTAGATTCTGAAGCTGTAGGGTATGACAAGAAAACAAAAAAATATACTGAGTTTCAGGCAATCAGCCAAAGAATACGACGTAAACATAATATAGAAAAATTACAAAAAGAACTTCCGGTAGAAGTTAATGTTTTTGACATATTATATTTTGAAGGCAAATCTCAATTAGACGAACCTTTTGAAAAAAGAAGTAAACTTCTAAGGTCAATTGTAAAAGATACACCGTATAAAATAATTGCATCAAAACAAATAATTACCGATGACGAAGAAAAAGCAATGGAATTTTATAATCAAGCACTGGAAAATAATCAGGAAGGAATAATGATGAAAAAAATGGATGCAGAATATCGTTCTGGAAGGCGTGTAGGAAATATGATAAAAGTAAAGCCAGAAGAAAAAGATTTGGACCTTGTAATAACCGGAGCAGAATACGGGACAGGCAAGCGTTCAGGATGGCTTTCAAGTTTTATACTTTCATGCTGGGATGGAGAAAAGTTTTTAGAAATTGGAAAAGTTGGAACAGGAATAAAAGAAAAAGAAACAGCAGAGTCCGGAAATATTTCTTTCAAAGAATTAACTGAAAAATTAAAACCTTATATAATTACAGAAAAAGGCAAGAATGTAACAATTGAACCAAAAATTGTTGTAGCAGTAACATATCAGGAAATTCAAAAATCTTCAAATTATAATTCAGGATTAGCTTTAAGATTTCCAAGATTTACTGCCCTGCGACCGGATAAAAAACCCGAGCAAGCAAATACCTTAAAAGAAATTTTAGAAGATTTAAAAAATCAAAAAAAATAATCTTCCTAACTAATTATTTTTTAGATTTTCTTTTTTCAATTTGTTCTTGAATCTCAAAATCATAAATTCTACCCCTCTTTTCTTTTGCCATTTCTATAATTTCTTCTCGTGTTAAATTTTGATTTAATGAAATAGCAGGGGTGTATTCTCTCACTGGTTCATCAGGATAATATCCTGTAACACTGATAATCTGATAAGTTATTCTATTACAATTATTACAACTATAAAATACTGTTTTTTCACTAGGTTGGTCAAACCCTAAAGAAAGATCTGTTTCGGCAATTTTTTTATAAGAACAAATCCCTCTCCTACAGTTGCAACTTCCAATATAACTTTCTCCTAAATCTTCATAACCCTTTCTGCAACTTTGATTATTAGAATATTCAAAACTCATAAAAGATTCATTATTTGTGTCATCAAAATTTTCCAAATCTTTCTCTAATCGCATAAAAAGAGAATAAATTCTAATCTTATAAATATTTATATTCAAAATTATAACGAATTGGTTAATCTTTGATCAAGAGATAAACCCTTCTTGTATCCCACTTGTTCTTCATTTAAAACAAAAACATCTTCATTAATTGGCTTTATAATCGCACAACTCTCTTTATAAAATTCCTGTGCTGGTGAAGACAATAATTCTAAAAGTTTATTTTTCTGAATATTAGTCTTCTCAAAATCTTCTTCTCCCTCACCAAATTGTTCAAAATATTGTTTTTCTAAATCTTTTCTTTGAACCTTTTGTATTGATGGAGCAATATAAATTTTGCTTATTCGAGGAGGACTTGCTTCTTCTCCTTCTTTTATATATGTATCATTACCTTCGGTCATTGTATCAGTCGTACAAAAATATCCGTACTTTAAGTTAAATCCTTGAGGATAATTTTTGATAACATTGTGCAATGCTTCCCCGCTTTCAATTGATTTAATCAAACCTTTTGTTACAAATTCTGAATCTTTTAACCTAATCTTTAAAGAAAGGGTTTGACATGAATTTGCCTTCGCAAAAAAATAATATCTTCTTTCCATTAGAATTATAATTGATCCTCTTTTAAAATAAATGTTCCGTCATCTAACGGACTTCTAATTGAACAACTTTTAGCATAGTACTCTTTGGCTTTTTGTAGTAATATTTGTTTATAATTTCTTAATTCCTGTTTAAGGATTATTCTTTGTTTTCTATCAAGCTGTTCTATCCCTTGTTTTTGAACTTGACGCATTTTTTTATATTTCTCTTCAAGATTTTTACGAGGAATAACATTCGACGGAGCAATTAAAATCTTTCCGATTTGTGTTGGTCCTTTTTTATTAACAAAAGTAATATCATGAGTAATGATTGCTTCAATTCCTGAAAAATATCCAAACCTTAACGGAAAACCTTTTTCATAACCCGGGATAACTTCATATAGCGGTTCACCATTTTCAATTCTTTCTAACAATTTCTCCGGATGTTCTGTTAAAGGAATATCCGCAACTGGAAATTTACAAGAATTAGGTTTGCCCAAAAAAGAATAAATTGTTGAATGTTTCATGTTTTCTACATTCATTGATAATTTATAAAGATTTATGTATTAAATTAATAAAACTATTCCGATATTAAATTTTTTTCAGGAGTTTGAGGAATATCAGTCTCTGCATCTAAAACTCTAATTAAATCTGTAACTTTATCTCCCTCAGCAAGTTTAACAATTCTCACACCTTGTGTTGCACGACCCATAACCCTAATATTATTTAATGTAGTCCTAATAACAATTCCTTTTGCAGTTGTAATAATAATTGTATCTTCATCATTTACAGCAACAGTAGTTACAATCTTTCCTGTTTTTTCAGTCACTTTAAGATTAATCACACCTTTGCCTGCTCTGGCAGTTTTTCTATAATCTTCAATAGCAGTTCTTTTACCATATCCATTTTCACTGATAGTCAATATTGCAGCAGTATCTAAAACTTCTAAACTCACAACCTCATCGCCTTTTCCAAGTTTAATTCCTGTAACTCCATAACTCGCTCTGCCCATTGCCCGAACATCATTACTATTAAATCTAATTGCCTGACCTTTTTTAGTCGCAAGTAAAACTTCCTGACCTTTTTTAACAACATTAACACCAATTAAAACATCAGAATTATCCAAAGGTAAATTAATTGCCTTAACCCCTGAAGCTCTTGGTTTTGAGAAATGGCTCAATGCAATTTTTTTAACCTGTCCTTTTTGAGTAGCCATGAATAAATCCTCATTAAAATCTTTAACAGATATAACATTTGTAACTCTTTCATCTCTTAAATTTAATAAATTAACAATTGCCTTGCCTTTGCTGTACCTTTCTGTTGCAGGAATATCATGAGCTTTTAACCATAATACTCTTCCACGTGTAGTAAAGAACATTAAATTATCATGAGTCGAACAAGTAATTAATTGTTTGACATAATCATCTGTAGAAAGGTTGCTTCCAATAACTCCTTTGCCTCCCCTTTTTTGCTCCTTATATGTTTGCACATCCATTCTTTTGCAATAACCTTTATCTGTAACAGTTACAACAACTTCTTTTTCTTGAACCAAATCCTTTTCCGAAAATTCTCCAATTCTTTTTAGAACAGTTGTTTTTCTTTTATCCCCATAATTTTCTTTTAAGTTCTCAACTTCTTTTTTAATAATCTTTAATACTTCTTGGATATCTCCTAAAATTTTTTCTAATTCCTGAATCTTTAATTTTAATTCTGTTTGTTCTGCTTTTAACTTTTCAACTTCCAAAGAAGTAAGTGCTTGTAATTTAGTTTCTAAAATTGCTTCAGCTTGTTTTAATGAAAGTTTATATTTCTGAATTAAACCTTCAGCTGCTTCTGCTTTATTTTTTGATCCTTTAATTAATGCGATTACACCGTCAATATCCTTAAGAGCAATCATTAAACCATCAACAATTTCCAGCCTTTCTTTAGCTTTTTTTAATTCAAATTTAGATCTGTTTGTAATAATGAGTTTTCTATGCCTGACATATTCTTCCATAACATCTTTCAATGTTAAAATTTTAGGTTTACCCCGGACTAATGCTAAAAAATTAACCCCAAATGATTCCTGAAGTCTTGTATATTTGTATAAAGAATTAATAACATATTTTGAATCTGTATCTTTCTTCAACTCTATAACAATTCTAATTTTTCCTTTTGAAGATTCATCTCTTAAATCAGATATATCTTTAAGCTTTTTATCAGTAACTAATTTTGCAATTGAAGTCATTAATACTGACTTGTCAACCATATAGGGAATTTCTGTAATAACAACAGCTTCTTTTTTCTTGACTGTTTCAGTAGTAATTCTTCCCCTCATAATTAATTTTCCTTTTCCAGTTTTATACAATTCACTCATATTTCCTTGAACAAGTCCTCCTGTAGGGAAATCTGGTCCGGTAATAATCTTGCAAAGTTCATCAATTGTGATTTCTGGATTTTGGATATGTGCAATAAGTGCATCACAAACTTCAGTTAAATTATGTGGGGGAATATTTGTAGCCATACCAACTGCAATACCTGTAGCACCATTAAGCATTAATGCCGGCAATTTTCCTGGAAGTAATGAAGGTTCTTCAACACTGCCGTCATAGTTTGGGACAAATTGAACTGTTTCTTTTTCAATATCCTCTAATAATTCAAAACTTAATTTTTGTAATTTTGCTTCAGTATAACGCATCGCTGCAGGAGAATCACCATCAATAGAACCAAAGTTACCCTGACCATAAACTAAAGGATATCTTAATGAAAAAGTTTGAGCCATTCTAACCATTGCTTCATAAATAGAACTATCTCCATGAGGGTGATATTTACCCATAACTTCACCCACAACCCTCGCTGATTTTTTTGTTTGTCCGGTAGGCTTTAAACCCATTTGATGCATAGCATAAAGAATTCTTCTTTGAACAGGTTTCATACCGTCTTCAATTGAAGGAATTGCACGAGAAACAATAACACTCATAGCATAATCTAAGTATGCTTTTCGCATCTCTTCGGAAACTTCTGCATTAATTATCCCTTCTTCAACTGGCGGATGTTTTGTAATAGGAGTTACCGGTTCTAATTTTTCTTGCTCTTCTGTCATATGACGTCCTCCAATCTTTGTTTAGTTCTATCAATTAATCTTGCTTGCATTCCCAAATCTAACGCCGGTTCAATATCATCTTTATAATTATCCCCAATCATCATTACTTCTTGTGGAATAATGTGTGTTCCTTTTTTATTATTTAACTGATTCAATGTTTGAATGAAAATTTCTTTATTTGGTTTTTTTATTCCAATTTCAGAAGAAAATGTTACTATGTCAAATTTTGAAATAAATTCTGGAAATGTTTCTCTAAGTCTGTCGTTTGTCACAAGATAAACATTTGAAACTATTGCTAAATTATACTTATTACTTAACCTATTAATTACTTTTTCACTATCTTCAAAAAGGGAAAATTTTGCACTATATAAAGCATCTAAAAGTTGGTTTTTATATCCTTGAATTGAATAATAATTTAATCCTAAACTTGTCTGTAATATCTCATCCATTTCTAAACCCACCAATTTTCTAATATCTGTTGTATCTTTAACATCTCCTAATGTTTTCATCCAATCAAAAAAATATGCTTTTATCATTCTTCATCCTCCTCACATTCTGAATCTTCCCCATAATTAATCAGTAATTCATTTTCATCATCAATTTCAAAAGAAGTCTGTGATTTTGTTTCTTTAAGTTCAACTAGTTTAGCAATTAACTCATCAATTTCATCTTCATCCAACGTGAATTCCATAATTTCTACTTCTATTTCTTCATTTTCTTCGTCTGTCATTTATGCCACTTCCTCCCCTTTTTCATCTAAATATTTCATAAAATCATCTTCTGTTAATTCTTCAATTATAACATCTTTTCCAACCCATTTGCATTCACGGCATTCCCAATTTTTTGCACTTTTTCCTTCTTCGCCAATTAATTGAACTCCAATATTATAACTCTTGCATTTTGGGCATTTTCTTACTTTGAAAGTTTTACCCTCTTTTTTCTTTTCTTTCACCCCTTTTGCTTTTTCATATTCTTCAGGTGAATCATAACCTTCAATAATCCATGTCGGCGTACTTAGTTTTGATTTCTTTTTCATTTTTTTGTTCCATCAGTTATTGGATAAACTTTAATAAATCTTTTAACTATATCCCCTTTCTTAAATCTATTATTATCTTCTTCAATTATTTTCTCCCCGCAAAATCTCTCAAGTGAACTTGAAAATCTTGTTCCACTTTTATGTTTTTCACAATCCTCTAATGAAGTATATTCAACTCTTAATCGTCTCTGGTTATCATCTGCATCAATTGTAAGTCCGTTAATAACATATTTTCTTCCTTTAAAATTTCTATAAATCTCTCCTGCTCCTGGTAAATCTGTATTTTCCATTTTTAAATATCCAAATTTGCATACTCTGCATTTTCAGCAATGAATGCTTTCCTCCCTTGCACATCATCTCCCATAAGCATAGAAAATGTTTGATCCGCAACAATAGCATCTTCAATAAAAACTCTTTTTAATTTACGTGTTTTTGGATCCATAGTAGTTTCCCATAACTGTGAAGCACTCATCTCCCCAAGACCCTTGAACCTTGTAACATTAGTTGCATCTAATCTTTCACAAATCTTCTTTAATTCCTTCTCGGTATAAACATAATAATCTTTTTTCTTTCTTACTCTATATAATGGAGGCATTGCAACAAAAATATTTCCGTTCTCAATTAATTGTGGCATAAACCTAAAAAAGAAAGTCAATAATAAAGTTTTAATATGTTCCCCGTCGACATCTGCATCTGTCATAATTATAATTCTTTTATATCTTAACTTGCTTATATCAAATTGTTCTCCAACACCGACGCCAATTGCCGTAATCATATTTGTAATCTCTTCGCTTGAAAGTGCTTTTGCCGAATTTGCTTTTTCAACATTCAAAATTTTACCTTTTAATGGTAAAATAGCTTGCAAATCTTTATTTCTTGCTTGACGGGCTGAACCCCCAGCACTATCTCCCTCTACAAGATAAACTTCAGTATCCTCAGCTTTTTTGTTCGCACAGTCAGAAAGTTTTCCCGGCAATCCCCCCAATGAAAATGCATTTTTTCGTCGAACTAAATCTTTAGCTCTTTTTGCAGCAAGTCTTGCTTTTGCTGAATCTAATGCCTTTCCTGTAATCCTTTTTGCAACATTCGGGTTTTCTTCTAAAAATTCAGTTAGAAATAAACTAACTGCTGAATCGACAAGTCCTTTAACTTCAGAATTGCCTAACTTTGTTTTTGTTTGACCTTCAAATTGAGGCTCTCCGATTTTAATGCTGATTACTGAAGTAAGTCCTTCACGAACATCGTCTCCAGTTAATGTGTCTGATTTCAATAATCCTTTTTTCTTAACATAATCATTTATAACTCTCGTAACTGCTGTTTTAAATCCTGAAACATGTGTTCCACCTTCAACAGTATTAATGGTATTAACAAAACCAAATATGTTCTCCTGGTAACCCTCATTATATTGAAGAGCAACTTCTACTACTGTATTGTCGGCTTCTTTTTTAAAATAAATTGGTTTATGTAAAACTTCTTTTGTTCGGTTTAGCCATTTTACAAATTCCATTAAACCCCCTTCAGCAAAATATTCTGCTTTAAATCCATCTCTTTCATCACTTAAAGTAACTTTTAGCCCGGCATTTAAAAAAGTAACTTCTCTAAATCTATCTTCCAAAACTTTATGATCAAAAATAATTGTAGAAAAAATTTCCGGGTCTGGCCAAAAAGTAATTGTTGTTCCATTTTCTTCAGGATTGCATTCACCGATAACTTTTAATTTTGTAGTGGGGTTTCCTCTTGAATATTCTTGCTGATGTATTTTTCCATTTCGTTGAATTTCAACAATTAATTTTATAGACAAAGCATTTACACAACTCATACCCACTCCATGTAATCCTCCTGAAATTTTATATGAATCTTTGTCAAACTTTCCTCCTGCATGTAATTTTGTTAAGGCTAATTCAACTGCAGGGATTTTATAAATCTCATTAATTTCTACAGGTATTCCACGTCCATGATCTTTAACTGTGCAAGAACCATCTTTGTTTATTATTACTTGGATTTCCTTGCCAAATCCTGCTAAATGTTCATCTACTGAATTATCAATAATCTCCCAAACTAAATGATGTAAACCCTCTTTATGTGTAGAACCGATATACATTGCAGGTCTTTTTCGCACTGCTTCTAGTCCTTCAAGGACCTTAATTTGTGATGCACCATATTCATTTGCCATTTTATAATTTGAAATTAATTTTTATTGTTTAAAATCAACAAAAATTCTCTTAATTTAATAAAGAAACTCTTCAATCCTTTATAAATTTTTCTTACTCTCTTTAAGTTTTTGTCGTCGGAGAATGGTAAAAATAAATGGATTTTTTTATTAAAATATTAATCTGTTTAAATTATTTTTTAAAAAAGTTATCCCTGTTCAACTGCTGGGTGGTCTTTACCCCTTTGCATAATTTTAATTAAATCTTTAATATGTTTATCCTTTTCATTCTTATATGTCTCTTTGTCCATCTTATCCTCCTGAATCATTTTTGCAATATATTCTCCTCCTAAAAAATGAGGTGTTAATACATAACTTGCACCTGCTTGATATAATTCCAAGGCATCTTTAATTTGATGTGCCCTAACAATAATTATAGATTCAGGATTAATTAATCTTATATTTTTAATTAATAATAAATTAATCTCAAAACTCGGAATAGTTGAAATTGCAATTTTTATTTTATCTAATGGTAATTCTTCTAAAAATTCCTGATCATAAGCATCTCCGTAAATACATGGAATATTAAATTTCTTTAAATCAGTGATTGCATCCGGATTAAAATCTACCACTAAATATCTTTTTTTTATCCTCTTAAGTGATTGTAAAATCCCAAATCCAATTCTATTATATCCAAAGAGAATGGCATCGTAATTTTTAGTAACGTTTATTTTTTGTTTAACACTCTTTTTTTCCAGAATACCGATAAAATCTGATACTTTACTATAAAATTTTTCTGAGTAAATAATCATATATGTTGAAATTATTGTAGTAATAACTAATGTTAGCGTTAATGTCGATAAAATCTCACTTTGGATATGCCCGATTGAAACTCCTAATGCTAAAATAATCAAAGAAAATTCTGAAATCTGTGCAAGAGTTGTCCCCACTAAAAAGTTTGTTCTTTTTGTATAATTAAAAGTTCTCATAAAAAGCATAATAATTAATGGTTTGAATAATAAGGCAATCACAGATAAAATCACTGCATCTACTAATATAGCACTAATATTTGAAATATGAATATTAATTCCCAAAATTATAAAGAAAATAATTAAGAAAAAATCTCTCAAAGGTCTTATTTTTGAACTAATCTCAATACTATATGGTGAAATAGATAAAATGACCCCCGCAATTAATGCTCCGATTTCTAAAGAAAATCCCATTAAACTGAAAAGTGCACTGATAATAAAACACCAGCAAATTGAAAATAAAAATAATAATTCCTGAGATTTAGCAAGAATTTTCATTAATTTTGGAATAATAAAAAATCCAATTAAAAATAAGCAAAGTGCCAATATTGTTCCACCAAGTAATCCTCTGATTGCAAAAGAACTAATACTTGTTCCGTTTGCTGAAGATGAAATTAACATAAGAATAATTATAGCAACCAAATCCTGAATAATTAAAATTCCTGTTGAAATTTTTCCGTATAATGAATCAAGCTGTTTTTGGTCATAAATTAATTTTATGACTATAATTGTACTGCTGAATGCAAGTGCAATTCCAACATAAGAAGATGTAATTAAGTCAAAACCTAAAAATTTACTGGAAATAACAAATGTTAAAAGGAAAGTTAAGATAATTTGCCCTAAACCAATTAATAATGCAGAAGTTCCGATTTCTTTTATAACCTTTGGATTTAAATGAAGCCCCACTATAAAAAGTAGAAATGCAATCCCGAATTCTGAAAATAAACCAATAAGTCCTGTTGAAATTTCAAAATCAAATACACTAAATTCAATTATTACTGCAACAATCATTCCGGCAAAAATATAACCAATTACCAATGGCTGATTAAACGCACGAACTATAAGCGAAACTACAAAAGCCATAAAAAGAATCGTCGCTAGCTGAATAAATACAATTTCCATCCTTCACCTCTTAATTATGTAGGAGATGTCCTATAAAAAGGTTTTTAAACTAATGTCCATCTAAAATTAGATATGGCAAAAGTAAGAATAAAAATCCAAAGTACAGATATAGAAATGCTGAATGCTATTTGTAATGAAATTAAAGAGTTAGCTAAAAAATCCGGAATTGTATTAAGCGGACCTGTGCCATTACCCACAAAAAAACTTAAAATTACAACAAGAAAATCTCCTTGTGGTAACGGAACTGCAACTTTTGATAATTTTGAGATGAGAATTCATAAAAGATTAATTGATTTGCCTGCAAATGAAAAAGTTCTTCATCACATTATGAAGATGAGAATTCCCAAAAGCATTAATATTAAGATTGAAATGAAGGATTAAGAATTCTAAAATATATTTTTTTCTATAGATGTTTTTATAAAATAATTATTATTTATATTAAAATGCAAGAATATAAAGATGTGATAAATAAGGTATTAAAATATGGGGAGCAAAAAGGGGATCGTACTGGTACTGGAACAATTTCTGTATCTGGAGCTTATTTTGAACATGATATGTCAAAAGGATTTCCACTTTTAACCACAAAAAGAATGCCATTTAATTTAATTGCTTCAGAATTAGAATTTTTTATTAAAGGAATTACAGATAAACAATGGTTATTAGATCGAAATAATCATATTTGGGATGAATGGTGTAGTCCGGATAAAGTTTCTTATGGACATGATAAAGAAACTAAAGAAAAAATGATGGTTGAAAGAGATTTGGGGCCAATCTATGGTTTTCAATGGAGACATTTTGATGCTGAATATAACGGTTATGATAAAGATTATACTGGTCAAGGTATAGATCAATTGGAAGATGTAGTTAAGACTCTCAAAACAAATCCTCATGACCGAAGAATGATTGTTGATGCATGGAATCCTAAGCAAAAACAAAGAATGGCATTGCCTCCTTGTCATTATGGTTTTCAAGTTTTAGCAAATAAAAATAATAACACTCTGGATTTACTTTGGAGGCAAAGATCAGTAGATACAATTTTAGGCTTGCCATTTAATATTGCAAGTTATGGATTGCTTTTGCATCTTTTAGCAAAAGAAAGTGGTTTTAAAGAAGGCAAATTAATTGGTTTTCTTGCTGATGTGCATATTTATAATAATCATTTAGAAGGAGAATTTATGGAAAAAATCAATAAGCAATTATCTCGAGAATTAAAATCTTTACCCGGAATAGAAACTGAAAATTTTAATTCTATTTTTGATTGGAATTTTGGGCAATCTAAAGTTGTGGGTTATGAATCTCATCCTGGTTTAAAATTTCCAATTGCTGTTTAATTTCAAATAAAAATGAAAGGAAAATATATTGTTTTTGAAGGAGGTGAAGGTTGCGGGAAAACTACACAATCAAAATTATTATATGAAAATTTAACCAAAAAAGGATATAGTTGTATTCACATTCGAGAACCCGGAAGTACAAAAGAAGCTCAGAAATTACGTTTAAGATTATTAAATTCTAAAAGATTATCTGTAAATGGAGAAAGAATCCTCTTTGCACGAGCAAGGTATTCATTATTCGAGCAAGTGATTATTCCTGCATTAAACGAAGATAAAATTGTCCTTTCTGATCGATCTTTTTACTCAACTTTGGCTTACCAAGGATATGGTTCAGAATATCCGATAAAATATTTGGAAAACTTAATTGATGTAGCAACTTTTGGGATAAAACCAGATTTAGCAGTTATAATTGATATTGATCCAAAAGTCGGATTAAAAAAGGAAACCAATCCCGACAGATATGCTAGTAAACCTTTAGAATATCATAAAAGGGTAAACCAAGGTTTTCTGCAATTAGCAAAAGATAATAAAGAATGTATTTTAATTCCTTATGTCGAAGGAAAAGCACAATTAATGCAAGAATCAATTCAATATTATCTTAAACAAAGATTAAACTTATAAATTCCTTTTATCGCACTCTTCTATGGATTCCTCTAAAATTATGGATATTTTGCAAAAAAAATATCCTGTGCCTAAGACAACTTTAAATAAAATGCGAAGTAAACCAGATGCATTTAAAATTTTAATTTCATGTTTAATTTCATTAAGAACACGGGATGAAAACACAAAAATTGCTACAGAAAAATTATTTGCCGTTGTAAAAACCCCCAAAGGTATTTTAAATTTACCAATAGAAAAATTAGAAGAATTAATTTTCTCTTCAGGTCATTATAAGAAAAAATCCCAAATATTAAAGCACATTTCTTATGAATTAATAAATAGATTTAATTCAAAAGTTCCAAATACTAAAGAAGAATTATTAAGCATAAAATGGATTGGTCCAAAAACTGCAAGTATTGTTTTAGCATTTGCATTCAATAAAGAAACAATTCCAGTTGATACAAATGTCCATAGAATTGTAAACAGAATTGGTTGGCTAAAAACTAAAAATCCAAATGAAACACAAATAGAACTTGAAAAGATTTTGCCAAAAAAATACTGGAAAGAATTTAATAGCATCTGCATGCAACACGGACGAGAAATCTGCAAACCTATAAAACCTGATTGCAAAAATTGTCCTATAAAAAATTATTGTAAGAAGATAATTAATTAAAAATTAACCTTCTAAAAGCCATTTCCAAATTGGCATTACTATTATTTCTTTTTTATCTATCTCAAATCTCTCTTCTTCATCGTAAGTTAGGATTAAACCTTTTTTTAAACTGAATTTATTCATTGCTTCAAGAAGACCTTTTATCTCTCTGTCCTTGTTTTCATTATGTAAATCATAACAAACCTGAATTGCATTAGTTATTTTATTTTTTTCTTTCACCACAAAATCACATTCTGTTTTTTCTCTGTGATAATAAATTTCAAGTTCTCTTTGGTTGAGAGAAATCGCAGCTAAATTTTCTAAAGTTTTTCCTGAATTTTCTGAGAATTTAAATCCTAAATTATTTGGGAATCCAATATCAATTGAATAAATTTTTTTTGGATTTTGCATCTGTTTTTTTATTGAATAGTCAAATTTATTAATCATAAAAAATAAAAAAGCTTTTTCAAAAGAAGAATATATCTCACTTAAAATTCCTAAATTTTTGATCCCTGAAACTTTTGAGAGTGTCCTTAAACTCACATCTGAAGAGATGTTAGATAGAAAATAAACAGAAATTTCTTTTATAGGTTTTGTTAAATTTGGATTAAATCTTCTGACTATATCTCTATATATTATGTTTTCATATAACTCTTTTAATATTATTTTATTCTTTTCTAAAATCATTTTTGGCATTCCTCCATTAGAAAAATATACTTTAAATTCAGACTTAATCTTATTTTGTAATTTTGTATCCAAAGAATAATCGGTTATGTTTATCTTTTTATATTTTAGATATTCTGAAAAACTAAATGGAAATAGTCTTATGCTAAGTGATCTGCCGGTTAAAATTGTTGAAATTTCCGAACTTAGTAATTGAGAATTTGAGCCAGTGACAATGATTGGAAACTTTTCTTTTATTCTATCTATCCACTTTTCCCAATTTTTAACTTCTTGTATTTCATCTAAAAACAAATAAACTTTTTGATGATATTTGTTTTCTTCAATATAATCTAAAATATTTTGAAAATTTTCATCTTTGAAATCAATTAATCTTTCATCATTGAAATTTATATACAAAAACTCTTCTTTTGTTAATTTTAATTCATTTGAAATTATCTTTAATAATGAAGATTTTCCACATCTTCTTATTCCAGTAATTATTATCGGTAATTTTAACTTTAATAATTTAATTACTTCTTTTGTTTTTTCCCTCTCAATTAAATCTTTTAGGGATAAGAAATCTTCTTGTTGACTATAAATTACCTGATAAAGCAAATTTTTTTTCATAAATAGTCTTAGTTTAGTTTATATATAAATCTTTCCAAAGTGTTACCGTTTTTGTATCACTTTAGGAGCAAAGTGTTACTATTTTCGTATCACTTTGTCAATCTTCTAAAAGCCATGTCCTCCACGATTTTTTTATTTAAACTTTCTTTTTTTGTCCTGCTCACAGGACAAAAAGATAATCTTTCTAAGTGTTACCGTTTTTGTATCACTTTTTATGATAAATATTTAGGAGAATTCTTCAATAAACTTTCCAGATTTTCTTTTCACATAAATAAAAATTAATCCCTTAAAGCATTTATCCAGAATTTAATGACCCTTAAATTAAATCTTCTTCAGAAACAATCACAAAATCCCCAATAGCAATAATTGCACTATATGGAATTAAAAGTTCACCCATTTTTGTAACTTCTAGATTTAAATTTCTAGTATATGGTGTAGCTTCTTTTAAAATTAAATTGATAAGTTCACCTGATTTAGTTTCAAAAGTAATATCTTTAACAAAGCCTAATCTTTTACCTTCTTTTGTAACAATCATTTTTCCTATAATCGCACTAAATAAGTTTTTGTTTTCTAACATCCTTTTTTGAAATAGAAATTATTTATAAACTTTTCCGTGAAAATTGTCAACAATCAAAAAAACCCAAATTTAGAAAACTTTATATAAAATCATTATTATCTCCCCTTATGAGGTGTCAATTTAATTGTAATTAAAATGTTTGAATCAATAGTAAATCCCAAAAGAATGGATAAAGGTCCGTTAAAAATGTTATTTATCGGATTAATTTATGCAACTCTTTCTTTAGGTATTGTTAAATTTGCTTTTTCAGGTGACCCTGTATTATCTCAATATTCCGGCATGATTGTCGTGACATTTTGTGTAATGTTCTCTTTGCCTTTTATGTATTTTTTAATAAAACAGGAAGAAGAAGAAGATGAAGTTGTTGAAGGTTTTTTTAGAGTCTGGAAAATGCATAGCGACGCAGTTTATTCCTTTATGTTTTTATTCTTAGGGTTTGTTTTAGCTTTTTCATTTTGGTATATTATAATCGGTGATTCAACTTTATTTAATGCTCAGATTGAAACATATTGTATGATAAATAGTCCAGGTAATATTGAAGGATGTGTAGAAAAATACGATTTTTCTCAAAAGATAACAAGTACTGGTGCAGCAACAAAGGAAATGAGATTGCTGTCAATTATTGAAAATAATATTTATGTCATGATTTTTACTTTAATATTTTCTTTAATTTTTGGTGCAGGTGCAATATTTATTTTAGCATGGAATGCAAGTGTAATTGCTGCAGCTATAGGCATATTTACAAATTATAGCCTTTCAGGGATTCCAATGGGGATTGTAAGATATATGATTCATGGTTTTCCTGAAATTGCCGCGTATTTCATAACTGCTTTAGCTGGTGGGATATTTGGAGTTGGAGCAATTAGAAACGGATTTAAAAGTCAGAAATTTTTAAGGGTAGTTGAAAATAGTATAATTCTTCTCTTTATTGCAATAATAATAATAATAATTGCCGGACTTATTGAAGTTTATTTTACTCCGATATTATTTAATTAATATTTAAATAAATTTAAAAGTTTAAGTAATTTAATTAATTAATGGATCCAATTTTATTAATCGCAATTTCAGTTAGTTTTTTTTGTACTTATTTAGTTTTACCCTTCTGGATAAAAAAAGCAAAGCAAATTGGATTAGTTTGGGAAGATATGCATAAGACAGGACATCCAAAGAATGTTGCAGGTTCAGGTGGTTTAATCGTTGTTTTAAGTTTTATTTTAGGAGTTTTAATTTATGTAGCAATAACCACCTTTTATTTAAAATCCTCCGGAAATTTAATTGAAATTTTCGCACTTATTTGTTCAATACTTTTAGTCTCAATTGTAGGTTTAATCGATGACCTTTTTGGCTGGCAAAGAGGGGGATTATCAAAAAAATCAAGATTAATTTTAGTTTTATTCTCGGCAATTCCTTTAATGGTAATTAACGCCGGTGAATCAACAATGTTCGGAATAAATTTTGGAATTTTATACCCTCTTTTTGTAATCCCTATTGGAGTTATTGGAGCAACTACAACATTCAATTTTTTAGCAGGATATAACGGTCTAGAAGCAAGTCAGGGAATAATCCTTTTATCAGCTTTCGCAATTACAACTTATTTAACTGGCAATGCTTGGCTGAGTGTTATTGCATTATGTATGGTTGTTTCATTATTTGCATTTTATATCTTTAATAAATGTCCTGCAAAAGTTTTTCCCGGAGATGTTATGACTTATGCAATTGGTTCATTAATTGCAATTATTGCTATTTTAGGAAACATGGAAAAAATAGCTGTGTTCTTTTTTATCCCTTATATATGTGAAGTAATCTTAAAATCACGAGGAAAATTAGAAATTCAAAGTTTTGCAAAATTAAACAATGACGGAAGTTTAGAGCAACCACATAAAAAAATTTATGGGTTGGAACATTTAGCAGTTTTAATTTTGAAAAAAATAAAACCTTCAAAAAAAGTTTATGAAAAAGACGTTGTACTTTTAATTAACGGATTTCAAATAATAATAATTCTTTTAGGATTTTGGTTGTTTCTGTGATTAACTAACTAATTATGCTCAAAA
Organism: Candidatus Nanoarchaeia archaeon; assembly: GCA_035290465.1. GTDB lineage: Archaea > Nanobdellota > Nanobdellia > Pacearchaeales > GW2011-AR1 > GW2011-AR13. The sequence goes on from DATDUI010000054.1 coordinate 40,297, forward strand.
GTAAAGTTAGAAATCTTTTTAAGTTAAATTAATTAGTGTTTGTTATGAAGGTTAATTTAGGGTGTGGAAAAGATATTCGAAAAGGTTTTGTAAATGTTGATAAGGTTTCTCTTGAAGGAGTGAATATTGTTTGTGATTTTGAAAAGAAAAAACTTCCATTTAAAGATGATTCTGTGAGTTTTATAGTGATTAATCATGTTTTAGAACATGTTTTTGATCTGGAATTTCTTTTAAAAGAAATTTATAGAATTAGTGAAAATGGTGCAAAAATATCTATACGTGTTCCTTATTTTTCGCATGAATCTGCATTTTCTCATTATCAGCATATAAGAAGATTTACTTGGACAACTTTTGATTTATTT
>DATDUI010000055.1:0-6233 GCA_035290465.1 Candidatus Nanoarchaeia archaeon
AATTAAAATGGTTGTTAAAAGAAATAAATTAGAAATTATTAAGGATATTTTGAATTTGATTAATAAAAATCATAATTTGATAAAATATACTCCTTTACTCCGGCAGTCAAATATTTCTTCTTCTCGTTTTAAAGAATATTATATTGAACTTTTGAAAAAAGATTTTGTTAAAGAGGTTCATCAAAAAAGAGAGAAATTTGTTTCTTTAACTGAAAAAGGGTTTAAGTTTTTAGAAAAATACGAAGTTATTGTTAATTTTATTGAAGAGTTTGAATTATAATCTAACGATATTCCTTTCTTAAATATTCAATCTCTTTTTCTGAAAATACAGGTAATTTTGAAGTTAATGAATTAGATTTAACTGCAGAAATAATATTTCCTTTTGAAGGTTTTTCTCCTTGGCAATAACTCATTATTGTTTCTTTATGAGGGCAATTTTCATATAATGGTTTTAAAAAAGAAGCTCCAAATAAAGAATTATTTATACAAAAAGTATGGCAATCTTTTGTAGGATGATTTAATCCTAATGAATGTCCTAATTCATGAACAAAAACAAAAATATCTTTTGAATACAAATATATTTTTCCTTCTCCAATTGGTGCTCTCCCACTTTCTTTTCCAATAATTTTTCTTGAATCATACTGTTGGTCATATTCTGCAGAAATTAAATATTTTGAAGAATTTATTTCTTCCCTTAATTTTTCTTCTTGCTGTTTGAAAAAATTATTTGTTCTTGAAACAGCATAAATATCTATATTTCCTAAAATCTCTTGTAATGGCATTATCTTTTTTATATAACTTAATTGAGTTTGCCATTGTTTTATTTTAAGATCTAAAGAACTTTTTTGACTTTTAACATCATTTAAAATTAACAATAAGCCGATATCAATAGCTCCATCTCCAATTTTTAAATTGTTCATAATTTTTATGAATTTTAATCTTTTTTAAATCTTTAGGGTATCAAAACACTTATAATTCCATTTGATTATTAATTATCATGACTAAAACATTTAAAGAACTGGGATTGTCTCCGGAATTTATTGAAATTTTAGAAAAGAATAAAATTATTGTTCCTACTGAGATTCAAGAGAAAGCAATTCCTTTAGCTATGAAAAGAATGGATATTATTGGTATTTCTTCTACCGGAAGTGGTAAAACATTAGTTTTTGTGGCTCCGATTGTTGAACAATCTAAAGGTGGGAAAGGTATTATCGCGTTAATTTTAGTTCCGACTCGTGAATTAGCTGAACAAGTAGCGAATGAATTTCGTAAATTTTCGAATAAAAAACTGAAGATTTTTTCTGCATATGGTGGTGTTAGTATTGAAGAACATGTTAAGAAAATTGTAAATGCTGATGTTGTTGTTGCGACTCCTGGAAGATTATTAGATTTGATGAATCGTAATGCTGTTGATTTAACAAAAATTGAAACTTTAGTGATTGATGAATTTGATCGTATGCTTGATATGGGTTTTGTTCCGGATGTTGATTTAATTGTTAAAAAATGTCCCACTAAAAGACATACCATGCTTTTTTCCGCTACAGACTCAAAAAAGATTAGTTCTATTGTTCAGGAATATGTTACAAACCCAAAAAGAATATTTGCTCAGGCTCATGTTGAAGCATCAAAACTTGAACAAAGTTATTATTATACAAAAAATGATTCAAAACTTTCGCTTTTGGTTTATCTGTTAAACGATAAAAAACCTGATAGTTCTATTGTGTTTTGTTCTACTCGTACTGATACTGATTTTGTTGGAAAGGGTTTAGAGTCGCTTGGTTTTAATGTTAAGATTCTTCATGGCGGGCTTGACCAGAAAAAAAGAACCAGAATTTTAAAAGAATTTCATAAAAATGCCGGTATTTTAGTTTGCACTGATGTTGCTTCTCGTGGTCTTGATATTAAAAATGTTAATTATATTTTTAATTATGATATTCCTCGAACAAGAGAGGGTTATATTCATCGTATTGGGCGAACAGCTAGGGCTGGAAAAGGCGGACATGCTATAAGTATTATTTCAACTAAGGATATGCCTTTATTTCGTCAAATTTTAGAAATTAAAGAGTTTGAAATTGAAGAGAAGGAACTTCCTTTTCTTGAGAAGATTATTGATTTTAGTGATTTTGAAAATCCTGAAAAAAAGAAAAAAAAGAGTCGTGGCAGTGGTAAAAAAAAGTTTAGAAAAAAAGGTTTAAGATGGGTTTCTATTGATGACCCTAATTTGAGTAATCGTGAAAGAAAGAGAAGTGTTAATCGTTTTGAAAATGATGAACCTGGTAGTTCTAAAAAAAGACCTAAAAAAATTAAACGTAAATTTGGAAGTTATGGTGGAAAGCGTGGGTTTAAGAAAAAATCTAATAGACCGAAAGGTCGAAGCAATAGAAAAACGAGGAAATAAGATTTGAAAACTAAAATTGGCTTCTGCCCGTTTCAAAGAAAACAAAAGGCGTGCTTCTTTGGGCAGGACAATAAGAGGAATAAAGAATTTACCTAACTTTACAGGGGTTGGTTATGCAAAAGATAAGACTTTTTTGTATAAGGGAAAAGAAACATATTATTACATAGACAATCATGGGCATGGTGAAGCAGTAAGTCATGGGATAAGAATTTGGAGAAAACCTAGAGAAGATAAGGAAAACAAATAAAATGGATTCCAAAAAGAATTTATTTTTATCCTTTTTATTAAATAAATTAAAAAAATTATTATATATCTACACTCAAAAGACTCATTATTAATAAGATAGTACTAATTAAAATCAAAACATAATAATAAAGCCATGGTTGTTTTGTATGATATAAATAGTATAGAATACCTATGCAAAATAAACTACCGATAGAATAACTAATTATTGGCCAAGAATATAACAACATTCCAATGGTTGCCAAAACAACAGCAATTGGTACAGCCATATAAATTGCTTTGTAAAGTACTTTTAATTTTGAATTAAAAACTAACCATGAAATTAAACCGATTATTGCAACAAAAGATAAATGCAATAATGGAGACAACCAATAGATTATCATATCTAAATCAAGTGGTACGAACAGTTCAATAATCCATCTTACTGTACTTTGGTAAATAAAATCAAATAAGAATGTGATATTTAGCAATATAAAACCAAAAAAAGTTACAGCTACTATAGATAAAATATTTTTTATAACTGGATTTTTAAGAAATTTTTTCATGATTAATATAAAAAAAATCTTAAATATGTTTTTATTGGATCTAATTTTATTTCAAAAGGATTTAATCTTTCAGTAAATCTTTTTTTTGCTGACTCTATTAAATTTTCTAATTCTCCCTGTTGAATATCAATAATTCTTCCGGAATGATTAAGATAATTAAAATTATTTACTACATCAATCATATCTCTTCCGGGAAATTCTTTAAAAAGATAAATTAATGAAACTGGAACTATTGTGTCATCATTTGCTTTTGTTAAATCTAAATGAAAATCCGAATTTGTTAATACAGATTTGTGATTAACAGATTTTACTTCAAAACCAAAATCTTTTTGTGAGGGATAAATTATATGCCCATTAATAGTTAAATATTTGCTTGGTTTTACTTGATATAATTTTTGGGTCAATTCATCCGGCACATAATTATGTGCTTGTGTATCTACATCTGTAACTAAAGATAAATACAAATCCCAATTAGTAGTTTTTTTTATATTCATAAAAAAATAAAATATATCTGGTATATAAATTTTGCCGTGAAGAAAAATATTTATTAAAAAATGATAATTTATTTTTTAAATCTTAATTGATTTGGTAAAATAAATCCAATACCGATTTTTTGCATAAATTTTTCTAATTGATTTCTTTCAGTTACTAATTTACCTGATTTTAAACATCCTGCATAAAAACTTAAATCATTTTTTTGAAGATATTTTTCTATAGCTTCTCTTCCTGCTAAAGCAGTTTCAACAAAATAAAGATTTCTATGAAGAAAAGATTCTTCAGTTATAATCTGAAAATGAGGAACTTTAGAATTACCTTTATAATTTGGACTTTCTAAACCAAGAATATCTCCTTCTGGATATAGAGTCCATCCTTCTCTTTTTCCATTTAAAGGACAATATAACAATTTCATTCCTAGTGGGGAATCTTGATATCCTTTAACAATCTTTTTTGGAATCGCCAAAATTAATGGAGAAGACCATTCAATATCAGTATTATCAAAAGCAATTAATTCTCCGGGAGTCCAATCTAAATTTGAAAGACTGGCATCTTTATACCTATTTATTTGTTTTACCATAATTTTATTATTGTTATAACTTTTATAAAGTTGTTGCTTAGATTATATATTTAAAATTATTTTAATAGAATTCAAGACAAAGATTATTTTCAAGGAAGAATTTCATATCCATCTTTTGTTGATTGAAGAATTATTTGTTTTGGTTTTTCAGGATATTTATCTAAAAAGTGTGGCATTACAACTAATTTATCAATTGTTCTTAAATTTATAGTATCTATATGTTTACTATTTACTTGTCTTGCAATTTCTTCTCCAATATCATGAGATACTCCGATATATGCTCTTTCAACGGGATATTCGACATCTCTTGTACCAGTTAAATAAACAAACTCTTCTGAAAGTATTGGTTCTAAAAATACATTGTATAATTCTCCTTTTATCTGTTGGTTTCTTGATATTACCACAGCTAATTCTCCTCTATGATTCTCTCGTATTTGTCCACCAAAAAAAGCTCTCATAAAAACATGAACGAGGATTAATTTATAAATCTTTCTTTTAAAAAAATAAAAAAATCTCCCCAGAATTGCTTCTCGGGGAATTAAAAGAAGGATTTATAATCAATATAATCTTAAGTATAGTATGTTTAAAATTTTAAAAAAAAAGTTTGGAAAATTTACTAAAGTTAAACTCTTAAATTGTGATAGCAATGAGTATATTACAATAATTCCTGAATTTGGTGCTAATGTAAATGAAATTGTACTTGGAAAAAATAATAGTTTATTTTCAATCATTGATGGTGATAAAAATTCTAATGAATTAGTCAAGAATGAATGGTTTAAAGGTGCTAAACTGATTCCTTTTCCAAATAGAATTAATAATGGGATTTATTTACATAATGATGTTGAATATAAATTACCTCTTAATTTTATTGCTCAAAAACATGCAATTCATGGGTTAGTCTATAATAAACCTTTTAAAATTACTAAAAATAAAGTAACTAAATCAAAAGCGATTTTAACGCTAGAATATACTGGAAATAAATTAATAGGATATCCATTTAATTTTTTGGTCTCAATTACATATATATTAAGTTCAAAGGGGTTTAAGTGTATTACATCAATTACTAATAATGATAATCTTCAAATTCCTGTAGGAGATGGATGGCATCCTTATTTTATAATGAACAGAAAAGTTAATGATTTATTTTTAAAAATTCCTTCAACTAAAAAAATTTCGGTAGATAATCGTATGATCCCAACAGGAAAAGTAGTTATGATGAAAAGATTTTCAAGACTAAATCAAATTAATAAGCAAAATTTTGATACAGGATTTATTATATCTAATGCAAAAAAGAAGATTGCAATAACTGAAATTGTAAATAAAATATTAGGTATTACAATACAAATCTGGCAAGAAACTGGAAAAAATAAATATAATTATCTTCAAGTATTCATTCCTCCAACAAGAAAATCAATAGCAATAGAACCTATGACTTGCAATACTAATGCCTTTAATAATAAAGAAGGACTGATTTATCTTAAACCTAAGGAAAAATTTTCTGCAAGCTATGGTGTAAATTTAGTATAATTTTAAGTTATGCATTAACTCTAAAAAAGATTATTTAAGGTTTTATAGAAGCAATTTTTATTGGTAAAAACCTTCTAAAAAAATTAACCTAAGAGAAATAATCTCTTAGGTTTTTATTATAAAAAATAAATTAAAAATTTATTTAAGTTCAAAAGTTGCACTAACACTTGCTGTTACTTCTTTTTCTCCAGGTTGAATATTTGTTGCTTCAACTTTTGCAAGAGCATAATCTTCTGCAACACCCATTCCTCTTGTTGAATAAACATTCCATGGATAATAACCGAAATCATTAACGCTTGTAGAAATTAAATCTCCTACTTCTTTGTTAAATCCTTCTGCAACAGCTTCTGCTTTAATTCTTGCATCTTCTGCTGCAAGTTTCATAGCTTCTGCTTTATATTGGTTTTGAAGTTTTTGACTTAATTCAAAATTAATGTAACTTATT
>DATDUI010000056.1:0-3083 GCA_035290465.1 Candidatus Nanoarchaeia archaeon
ATTGTTAAATCTTACAGTAACCAGTTACTCCAAAGATTTTAAAAAACATAATTTGCTTTAATTAAACATGGTAAAATACAAAATACTATTAGCACTTTTCACAATCGCACTAATCAGTTCAGTTTTGCTTTCATTAAATACATCCTGTGGAGAGCAAAATGTTTGTGAACAAGTCCAAAAATCAGGATATGATTTAATTAAAGGAACCAGTAATGGATATTACGGCATTACAATTTTCTTATTCTTAATACTAGTAACATTATCACAAATGCATAAACCAGAAAAATACAAAAAAATAATTATCCATTCAGGAATATTTATCGGAACAATAATAGCAGTTTATTTCCTTTACATTCAGCAATTTGTTCTCCAGGAATATTGCAAATATTGTATAGTAATTGATTTTAGTTTATTAATAGCATTTATCCTCGCAATATTTACTTGGAAAAATTAAAAGAAAAATCAATCAAAATTAAAAGTACATTTGCAATAATTTCATAAAACAAAATATTTATATATCAATTGATATATAAATTAATATGCAGATTTTACAAAAAAGAAATATATTCGCAAGAAGCCCGACACTAGACACAGTTGTAATGGTAGAAAAAACCATAGAAAAATATTCCGGAGAATTTGGTAAAACAGAAATATGGAAAAAACTCCCAAAAAAGGTTATGTGGCAAACATACCTTTTAGTAATTGATTATCTACTTGAAATAAATAAAATTGCAATAGATAGAAATGGAATTTTAGGATATATCTGGAATCCAAAACTCGCAAAAATTCTCTCTAAAAGACCCGTGATTAAATCATGAAACAAAAAATTCTTGCACAGGGTGCAGAAGCAAAAATAGTTTTAAATGAAGATACAATTATAAAAAAAAGAATAAAAAAATCTTATAGAATTCCACAGCTGGATGAAAAAATAAGAAAATTAAGAACACGATCTGAAACAAAATTATTAGAAAAAGCATCCAAAGTAATAAACGCACCAAAGATAATCAAATCAAATGAAAATACAAAAGAAATTGAAATGGAATTTATCAACGGAAAAAGACTTTCAGAAAATTTAAATGGATTTTCATTACAAGAACAAAAAAATATTGCAAAAAAAATCGGAGAGAATACCACCAAAATCCACGATGAACATATAATTCACGGAGACTTAACAACAAGTAACATGATTTTGTTAAAAGACAAATTATTCTTTATCGACTTTGGATTAGGATACATCAGCCAAAAATATGAAGACAAAGCAGTAGATTTACATTTATTAAAACAAGCACTCATTGCAAAACATTACAAAAACGCAGAAATATTATTTAATGAAATTATAAAAAATTATAAAAAATCAAAAGACTCAAAATTAGTTCTTGAACAATTAAAAAAAGTAGAGAAAAGAGGACGATATAAGAATTAAATAAAACAAAAAATCTTATAAATCAAACAAAACTCTATTTTTTAACAGCCCTATAGTACAGCGGTCAAGTATGCTGGCCTTTGAAGCCAGTGACCCCGGTTCGAATCCGGGTAGGGCTATTAAAATCATATTCTCTAAATAATTATTATAAAATTATAATGGAGGAGAACTCAATAACTCAGTATAAAAAATCTCCCGATTAATCTCCTGTCTTGGAGGAGACAACTTTCTCAAAAAATCCTTAATACTAAACGGTCTATATTTCTCGCCAATTAACGTTGCAGCCAATTTATAAAATTCCTTGCTCCCATGAGAATTCGGTTTATAATCAACATATGAAGTAAAATTAGATAAAGACTTCATAAAATCAATATCATTAGGAATAACAGCCAAAATCGGAACCTCAGAAGTATTCTCAATATCATTAAAAGTTAATTCAAAATTTTTATTATGCACCTTATTAAGAATTAATCCAACAATCGGAACATCCCTTTGCTTAGCCAATTTAATAGCTTTTAAAGTGGTACTAAGAGTAGGATGATCAGGAGTTGTAACAACTAAAATTTCATCAGAAGCAAGCATCGCTGCCAAAGTTTCTTCATTTAACGAAGGAGAAGAATCAATAATAATAATATCATATTTACTCTTTAAATAACCAATATAATTTTTCAATTTCAAAGGATCAATCTGAATATTTTGATAAATTGAAGACGGTAAAATATCCAGATTATTAACCCGATAAATAGCACTATTAATATGAGCCTTCCTCTTTAAAACATGATGAAGAGTAACCTCAGGCTCAATAATATTCAAATGAAGACCCAAATTCGGAGCAGAAAAGTTAGCATCAATTAACAAAACTTTTTTTCCAAAACCCGCAAAAGCAGAGCCTAAAGAGATAGCAGTAGAAGTTTTTCCAACACCACCCTTCAAACTAACAACACCAATCGATTTACCCATTAAATATCTAAGTAAAAAACATTTAAAAAGCCTTTCAAAAAGAAAAAAAGGGTTATAGCAAACTTTAAAAATAGAAATTGCAATCTAAACTCATGGTAACAAAGGAAACAAAAAAGATTTCACAAAAAGATTTTGAAAAAAAAGTAATAGAATATGCTAAAACCGGTCTTACAAGCGAAAAAATCGGACAAAAATTAAGAAAAGAAGATATTCACCCAAACGATTTTGAAAAGAAAATCTCTCAAATTTTAAAAGAAAATAATTTGTATGTAAACCCAGATTTAAAAAATGTTGATGAAAAATTAAACAAAATAAAAACCCATTACGAAAAAAATAAAAAAGATAAAAGAGCTATGAGAGAAAAAGACAGAAGATTTTCACAATTAAGAAAGATAAAATTATACTTTAAAGTCCCTTTAAAGTAATAAGGTTTTTTTAAAAAAGAAGAGGGATAAATTTATTTATTATAATTAAAACTAATTAGTTATTTTTAAATATGGATAAAAAAAGAAATTCATTAGAAGAAGACATAAAAAAAAATGCTTTAAAATTTTTAGAGATATCAAAAGATAAAGAAATTTTAATAATAAGTCATTTTGATACTGACGGCATTAGTTCTGCAACAATAATAATAAAATCATTAAAAAAATTAGACAAAAAATTCTCAGTAAAAATAATCAAAAGTTTAGACGAACAATTC
>DATDUI010000057.1:0-24987 GCA_035290465.1 Candidatus Nanoarchaeia archaeon
GCTGGCTTTCTTCGAAAAAATACGTCAAAATTGTTTTTCATCTTAGACTTGTATAGTTTAATATATATATCCAGAAGGTATTTTCCTTTTAAATGTTTTGAAACGTATATGTTCATTCCTTCAAACCAGTGAAAAATTGATCCTCCTGAAAATAAATTTATTAAATATAAAACTTCCTTTAATTTTTCAGGTAATCGACGAAATATTAAATCTTTTAAAAAATAAATCTCTCAATAGGATTTTATTTCACCCCCAAAAAATGGTTATGGCGACTTCTATTTTTTGGAAGTATAGTTTAAATACTCAAGATAAGAGTACTGTTATATGGTTGACTTTGCATGCAAAAAATTTATCTTTGATGATATCCTTAAATGTAGTTTAGGTCTAACAAAAAAAGAATTTAATGTTCTGAAGTATCTAATTGATAATTCAGATATGGAATTAACCACATTAAAAATTAAAGATAAATTAAATTTAAATTTAACAACCATTCAAAAAGCTGTTAAAAAGTTATCTGAAAAAAAGATTCTATTAAAATGCAAAAAAAATTTAGATTATGGAGGATATATTTATGTTTATGAAGTTAATTATAAATCCCAAATAAAAATAATTATTAAAGAAATAATAAAAAATTGGAATAAAAAAGTTGAAGAAGAAATTGACAAATGGGAATGAAATCAATCAAAATCTTTCATCCCTATTTTTTCTTTTAATTTTTTCATCCTATTTCTAATATTAATCGCTTTTTCAAATTCCAATTTTTCTGCCATGTCTCTCATCTCTGCTTCAAGTTCAATTAAAATGTTCGGAATTTCTTTTTTTGGAATATGTTTAATATCTTTCACATCAATTTCTTTTTCTTTAATAGGCTTAATAATTGTTTTAGGTTCAATATTATATTTTTTATTATAATCCTCCTGAATTTTCCTTCTTCTATTAGTTTCATCCATTGCTTTTTTTATTGAATCAGTCATATTATTTGCATAAAGTATAACTTTTGCTTCAGAATTTCTCGCAGCTCTTCCAATTGTTTGAATTAAAGATTTATCATTACGCAAAAATCCTTCTTTATCAGCATCTAAAATTCCAACAAAACCCACTTCAGGAATATCAATTCCTTCTCTTAATAAATTAATTCCTACCAATACATCAAACTCCCCCAATCTTAATTGTCTGATAATTTCAGTACGCTCAAGGGTATCAATTTCCGAATGTAAATATCTTGTCTTAATTCCAGACTCTGCTAAATATTCTGTTAATTCCTCTGCTAATCTTTTTGTTAATGTAGTAACCAAAATTCTATGACCCTTTTTTATAGCTTTGTCAATTTCAATTTTCACATCTTCAACCTGATTATCAAGTGGTTTTACAAATACTTCCGGGTCAACTAACCCTGTTGGTCTGATAATTTGCTCAACTCTCCTGGAAGAATTTTCTTTTTCATATTCTGAAGGTGTAGCAGAAACAAATATTGTTTGACGTCTATCCATTATCTTTTCAAATTCATCAAATTTTAATGGTCGATTATCATATGCACTAGGAAGACGAAAACCAAAATCAATTAAATTTTTCTTTCTCGCTTTATCTCCTTTATACATCCCATGAATCTGTGGAATTGTTTGATGCGATTCATCAATAATAATCAAAGAATCATCACTAAAATAATCCATTAATGTATACGGAGGTTCGCCGGATTTTCTCCCGTCAAAATGTCTGGAATAATTTTCAATACCTTTGCAATAACCTGTTTCTTTAATCATCTCAATATCATGCAGTGTTCTTTGCTTTAATCTATGTGCTTCAAGCATAGGCATTTTTGTTAAAGTTTCTTTTAATTCCTTTTTTATCAACTCAAGTGCCGGAGTAATATCTTCTTCAGGAACAATAAAATGTTTTGCAGGATAAACAGAAAAATAATCTAAAGAATCAATCTTTTTACCTGTAATTTTGTCTATCTCAAATATTCTCTCAACAACATCTCCGAATAATTCAATCCGGATTGTATTATTAAAATAACCTGGAGCTAAATCTATAATATCTCCTTTAACTCTGAATTTCCCTGCAGATAAATCTGTATCATTTCTTTCATACTGCGAATTAATTAATTTTAATAAAATCTCTTTTCGTGAAATATTTTGTCCAACTCTTAGACCGAATCTAAACTTCTCAAAATTTTCAGGTTTACCTAAACCATAAATACATGAAACAGATGAAACAACAATAACATCTTTTCTTCCCATTAAGGACGCTGCAGTTGATAAACGCATTTGCTCAATCTTAGCGTTTATTTTAGAATCTTTTTCAATGTACTGATCTGTTGAAGGAATGTAACTTTCAGGTTGATAATAATCATAATAAGAAACAAAATATTCCACTCTATTCTCCGGAAAAAATGATTTTAATTCTTCATATAATTGTGCTGCAAGAGTTTTATTATGTGCTAAAACTAAGGTTGGTTTATTCACGTTTTTAATTACATTAGCGATGGTGAAAGTTTTACCACTCCCAGTAACTCCAAGTAAGGTTTGCATCTTTTCTCCTTTTAATATCCCTTCTGTAAGTTCTTTTATTGCTTCCGGTTGTGAACCTTGTGGTTTTAATTCTGTTATCAGTTTGAATTCATTTTTGATGATATTTTCCATATTTAATGAAAAAATATTAACATTATAAGGGTTTTGGCGAAAGAAAATTATGATAAGTTTATAAGAATATATTATCCAATCACTTTTTAAAATCCAATTAATTTATAATCCAATGGAACAAAATGAAAGTTTAACGGATAGAACAATCAGGCTTTTTCTCGGCATTATAATTTTATTTTTATCTTATTTTTTCGCAGTAGGTTTTTGGGAAATTTTATTTTATGTTATTGCTATAATTTTGATTATCGAAGCTTTTACCGGTTATTGTGTATTCTATAAATTATATGGAATATCCACAAATAAAAAAGAAATTATTAATGAACCTGAAAAAGAATAAAAGATTAGTTTTTACAAAATTTTAAATAATTTGAATTATTACCTCTAATAAAATGAATTGCAAATTATGTAAAAAATTAATTGAGAATTATAACCCTGAATTTAATCAACTCAAAATTGACGAATCTCATGAGGTTAATATCTGTTTAGATTGTATTAATAAATTTATGAAATGGCAGCAAGATACATATGCAAAACTTTTCCCAACAAAAATTGCTAAAAAATATCTGGAAAAAATAAATAAAAAAATTATTTCTTAAATAATATTTTCCTTCTTCTCAACCTTTGAAAACTAATAGCAAATCTATGTGCTTCATCTCTTATAGAAATTAATAACAGCAATCCTTTATTTTTATTGCTTAATCTTAGTATATCTTTATTTGGTAAATAAATTTCTTCTTCTTTTTTTGCTAAACCAATTACCGGAATTTTAATCTTTAATTTTTCTAATGCTTTAATTGCAAAACTTAATTGTCCTGCCCCACCATCAACAACAATTAAATCCGGCAATTTTAATCCTTCTTTAACAATTCTATAATATCTCCTATAAACAATCTCTTCGATTGATGCAAAATCGTCTATTCCATAGTCCCCTTTAATTTTAAATTTTCTATATTCAGATTTATTTGAAATTCCATCTTTGTATTGCACCATTGAACCAACTGTTTCTGTTCCGCTTAAATGTGAAATATCAAAACATTCTATTATTGAAGGAATTTTATCTAAATTCAATTTATCCTTTAATTCAATTAAACCCTCTTCTTTTGGAAAAAATATTGCTTCAATATTCTTTTTAACTAGTGTAATTAAATTTTTTAATTCCCCCATCTTTGGGATAATTATTTTTACTTTTTGCTTGCTTTTTAATTCTAAATATTTAATTAAAGATTCATCAATCTCTTTAGGCAAAATTATTGCTTTGGGTATTTTATTCTCAAAATAATATCTGGATAAAAATTCTTCGAAAAAATATTTTCTGTAATCAAAGATAAACTCTTGCTTATTCTCTAAAACTCCTTTATTAATATTAAAAAGCATAAGATAAACTTTATCTTTCCTAATTAAATAATTGATAATGTCTTCATCATAGTTTTTTTGTCGTTCAACATTTTGTTTTTCAGTTAAAATTTTAATGGCATTAATTTGATCTCTTAATTTCATTGCCATCTCAAAATTATCTTTATTCGAAGCTTCTTGCATTTTTTCATTTAATTCTTTGGATAATTCTTTAATATTTCCTTGCAAGATTTTTTGGCAGGAATTAATATCTTCTAAATAATCTTTTTTAGAAATCTTTTTTTCACATGGTGCAGAACATAATCCTAAAGAATATCTAAGACAAACTTTTTTAGGTAACCTTTTGCAAGTCCTTAACTTGAATATTTTATTTAAAAGATAAATTATTTCATCTCGTGTAGATGCAGAGATAAAAGGTCCAAAAAGTTTTCCTTCAACATCTTTTGTTCTTGCGATTATTAACCTTGGAAACTCTTCGTTTGTTCGCTCAATGAAAGCATATCTTTTAGAATCTTTCAAATTAATATTATATTTTGGATTATTCTTTTTAATCAAAGTATTTTCCAGTAAGAATGATTCAATCTCTGTATCTGTTACAATAAATTCAACATTATTAATATGAGAAATCATTGCTTTCGTTTTTTCATCCTGTTCTTTATTTTGGAAATATGACTTCACTCTTTTTTTCAGATTTTTAGCTTTGCCTACATAAATTATTGAGTTTAAATTATCTTTAAAGAGATAACATCCGGGATTACTGGGTATTTTTGATAAATTTATTTTTTTCATAATAAATAAAGTTTAAATTAGAATTTAAGGGTTTTGAATAATCTATTAGGTTTAATCTTCTCTCCATACCTCATGATTCCTAAAATTCCCGTTATAAAATAAATAATTATAATTACCTAAAGTGGATTTAAATTCTAAACTTTCAGTATTTTTCACAAGACCATAAAAGATTCCTTCCCTAAATTGATGTAAATTCCTTAAATGATTGCCAAATCCCTTCGGCAATGGTTGTTCCCAAAAATCAATAGAAAGTAATTTTTTTCTTCCTTCTTCATCTAAATGGCTATAATCAAATTTAAAAAATAAATTTTCAATTCCATCAATAAAAAAAATTGGTAACTTCCTTGCATTTCTAAATTTAGAATTTTTTTCTTTCCCGCAAAATTCTGTTAACCTAAAAACTCCATCCATAGTATTTTTTGCAACTAATTCCTTAAACCAATCTTTTTCTTTTAATTCGTTATACTTTTTTTCATATTTTAATTTTAGAATCGGTTCAAAAAAATCCATTGGCTTAATAATTTTTGAAGAATCATGCCATGAACATAAAAATGTTTTATCTTTTTTTGCTTTTTTATAAATACCTTGCAAAACTGCAAGAGTATCTTCATGCTTCCCATATAAAAGAACATGATTTTGGCCTTCTAAAAAAAGATCTTCACATAAAAATTCAATTTCTCTTGCCAATAATTCTGTCATTTATTTAAAAGATAAATAATCTTTAAAAAATCTTTTATTCATTAGCTTTTTATATTATAAATCTGTTAATAATAATATGTTTAAAATAAATAAAATTCCATTATGGTTTAAAGGAGGAATTACAAGCCTATTAATTTATCTTTTAATAAATTTTTTAATTCAAGAAAAATTTCTATCTGAAATATTAAGTGCTATTCTTTTAATCTTTTCTATTCCTTTACTTATTTTTTATGCTTATATCGGATTTGGAATTGATATGATATTTAATACTGGAATAGGTTATGAATCTCTCGGGATGTTCCCTCAAGGAATAATTTTTATGAAAGTTTCAAGTATCATTTATTTTTTCTTTGTTGGTGTAATTATTATAAAAATTTATCAATCTTTAAAGAAAAAGAAATAATTTTATTCTAAGCAATGTTTATATATTTATTAAACATTTAACCTTTATGGTGATAAATCGGAAAATTAAACTTCTTCTTTATGGCGGAGGTTTATGGTTTTTTGGAGAAGGAATGTTTGGGCCTCTTTTTGCGCTTTTTGCAGAAAAGGTTGGAGGCACTATTTTGGATATGACTTGGGCATGGGCTACTTATTTAATAGTTGCAGGTTTATTATATATTCTTGTAGGTAAATTCACAGATACTTATCATCATAAAAGAAAAATTATGGTATTAGGATATGCACTTAATGCACTATTTACATTCGGTTATTTGTTTGTATCTTCTCCAATGCATCTTTTTATTGTTCAAGCAGGTCTTGGAATTTCAACTGCTTTGGCAACACCTACATGGTTTGCACTTTATGCAAAACATGAAGACAGAAGAAATGGCGGATTTCAATGGGGACTTGCAGGAGGAACAGCACAAATAATTACAGGTATTGCAATCATTATTGGGGGTTTAATTGTTAATTATTTATCTTTTGATGTACTCTTTATTACCATGGGAATAATTCAGGTTATTGCAACAATTACTCAGGCAAGAATTTTGAAAGAATCTTAATTTTATATAAGTCTTTTTAAATAATTTAATCTCTTAAATATTAATGACAACAATCATTGGCGTTAAAACCCGAGCAGGAATAATTCTTGGAGCTGATACATTACATCAAGATGTTATAATTAATGAAAAAGGAAAATATAAAAAAACAGGTAATTATTCACATTCAACAAAATTATATTCAAACAAAGAAAGAACAGCTGTTTTAAGTTATGCTGGCACAATTAATAAAAAAGGTAAAGAAATTTTAAAAGATTTTTCAGAATCAAGAATAGATTTATCCGAAAAAATTTCTAAACGTTTTTTTCAAGAAGTATTAACACTAAATTATGAAATGTGGGGCGGTCGTTGCCCGAATAATAATTTAGTTCATTATCTACTCGCTACACGTTTTGATAAACCTCGACTATATATTTGTTGGGAACTCGGTTTAATTGAAGAAACTAATTTTTATTCATTAGGGTCTGGGTCTCAATTTGCGTGGGAATTTATCCATGATAAAGTAGGGTCTTTTAAAGAAAAAGGTTTTTCCTTGAATGAAGGATTAAAATTAGTTTCAGGTGCTTTAATTTATAGTGCTTCAAAAGATTCTGAAACAAAAGGATTAGAAATGAAAGTTATTTATCCGGATAAAATCCAAAAAATATTTTTAAAAAATCAATTAAAGAAATAATCTTTATTTTTATTTAATTTTTTTATTCTCTTAGATACATTTATAATATAAATAAATTATTTATCCTTAGAGGTGAGAAATGAATCAAAAAAGAATTTTAGTTATACCATTTAAGGATTTACATATTGAAGACGTTCCAATTGTCGGTGGAAAAAACGCATCATTAGGGGAGATGTATCGTGAATTAAATAAAAAAGGCGTCACTGTTCCAAATGGATTTGCAATAACTGCATTAGCATATAGATATTTTATTGAATCTGCAGGATTAAAAGATAAAATCCATAAAATCCTCTCAGATTTAGATACAACCAGTATTCGTAATTTAATGAAGCGAGGCAAAAAAGTTCGTAATTTAATTTTAAAAGCAGAATTACCTTTAGATTTACAAAAAGAGATTATTGAAAATTATAAATTATTATCTAAAGAATCTAAAGAGGATTATACTGATGTAGCAGTTCGTTCAAGTGCAACAGCAGAAGATTTGCCAGATGCTTCATTTGCAGGACAACAGGAAACATACTTAAATGTTCGAGGAGAAAAAGAGTTATTAAAATCATGCAAAAAATGCTTTGCATCATTATTTACAAATAGAGCAATATCTTATAGAGTAGATAAAGGATTTGATCATTTTACTATTGCACTTTCTATTGGCGTTCAAAAAATGGTAAGGTCTGATTTATCCTCTTCAGGAGTAATGTTTTCAATAGATACTGAATCCGGATTTAAAGATGCAGTATTTATTACTTCTATTTATGGGTTGGGAGAAAATATTGTTCAAGGAGCAGTTAATCCTGATGAATTTTATGTGCATAAACCAACTTTTAAAAAAGGTTACAAATCAATTATCTCCAAAAAATTAGGGAATAAAAAAATAAGAATGATTTATGGTTTAAAATATTTAAAACAGGTAAAAAATATTCCTGTTCCGGAAGATAAACAAAAAGAATTCTCTATTACTGATGATGAAATATTAAAACTTGCAAAAATGGCAATAACTATCGAGGATCATTATAAAAAAGCAATGGATATTGAATGGGCAAAAGATGGAAAAACAAATAAGATTTATATTGTTCAGGCAAGACCTGAAACTGTTCAGAGCCAAAGGAATGTCAATATCTTAGAAGAATATGTTTTAAAAGAAAAAGGTAAAATTTTAGCAAAAGGACAAAGTGTTGGTTCAAGAATCGGTTCCGGAAAAGTTAGGGTTATAAAAAATGTTTCAGGGATTCATGATTTTGAAAAAGGAGAAGTTCTGGTAACTGAAATGACTGATCCAGATTGGGAGCCAATAATGAAAATCGCTTCGGCAATTGTAACCGATAAGGGGGGGAGAACTTGTCACGCTGCAATTATATCGAGGGAGCTTGGAATTCCTTGTTTAGTTGGAACAGATGACGCGACTAAAAAATTAAAAAATGGGGAGATTGTTACAGTTTCTTGTGCAAATGGAGAAGAAGGCAGAGTTTATGAAGGAAAGTTAAAATATGCGATAGAAAAACATAATTTGGAAAAAATACCAAAAACAAAAACAAAAATTATGATGAACCTCGGAAATCCCGAACAAGCATTTGAACAAAGTTTTATTCCAAATGATGGAGTAGGTTTAGCTCGTGAAGAATTTATTATTAATTCACATATTAAAATACACCCTAATGCATTAATTGATTATGAGAAATTAAGTGATAAAAACCTAAAGAAAAAAATTGATGATTTAACTTTTGGATACAAAGATAAAAAACAATTTTACATAGATAAATTAGCAGAAGGAATTGCAATGATTGCCGCAGCTTTTTATCCTAAAGATGTTATAGTAAGAATGTCTGATTTTAAAACAAATGAATATAGAAATTTAATTGGCGGAGAACTTTATGAACCGAAAGAAGATAATCCTATGATTGGTTGGAGAGGTGCAAGTCGTTATTATAAGGAAACATTTAGAAAAAGTTTTGAATTAGAATGCAAAGCTATAAAAAAAGTTAGAAACCAATTTGGTTTAAAGAATGTAAAAGTAATGATTCCATTTTGCAGAACAATAGAGGAAGGAAAAAAAGTTCAGGAGATAATGGCAAAAGAAGGATTATCTCGTGGGAAAGATGAATTAGAAATTTATGTAATGTGCGAGATTCCATCAAATGTAATTTTAGCTGATGAATTTAGTAAAATTTTTGATGGATTTAGTATAGGTTCAAATGATTTAACTCAATTAACCTTAGGTGTTGATCGTGATTCAGAAATTGTTTCAGATGTTTATGACGAAAGAAATGATGCTGTTAAAGAATTAATTTCGATCATGATTAAAAAAGCAAAAAAGAATAAAAGAAAAATCGGAATCTGTGGTCAAGCTCCTTCTGATTTTCCGGACTTTGCACAATTTTTAGTAAAAGAAGGAATTGATTCAATTTCTTTAAATCCTGATACTATAATTAAGACAAGAATAAAAATTGCAGAACAGGAAAAAAAGAAATAATTTTTATTTAGAACCTTCTAAAAATACTTTTCAAATTTTATAATCTTAGCAATTGTTTGTTTTATTTCTTTTGCATTTGGATATAAAATAAGGTTTTCTAAATTATATTCAATTGAATATAAATCTAGTCTTTTATCTAAATTTTTAAAATTAAATAATCCTGAATAAAACTCACAAAACCAATCTAATAGTTGAGCATAATCTTCCTTTTTGGCAAATTTTTCTGATTTTTCGGACATATATTTTTTTGGATATTCAACCATCCTTTTTATAATATCTAAAACAAAATCAATAGATGAAATTTCAGTTTTTTCAAAATCCAACATTCCAACTATCTTTGTATCTTGAATAAGGATGTTATCAAAATGTGCATCACAATAAACTAAGGCCATTTTTTGTTCTTTAAGGACATTATGATTATTTTCTACAAATTTTTTAATTGCATGAATAAATTCAGAGGATAATAGTTTATTTTCTTCAATATTTTTCAAAGAATTTTGAATTTTATTTATTATTTTATCATGCCAATTCATCGAAGAATTTATTTTGAATTTTTTCGCAAATTTTTTATAGGGTGATTTATTAATTATCTTTAAAATACTGCAAAGTTGTTTGAGAATATTTCTTCTCTCATCATTGTTTAATAAATGCCATTTTGAATATAGATTATCTCCTTCAATCTTTAGGTAAATCATGAAATATCTTTCATAAATATCTTTTGATTTATCAAAAACTTTTATTTCCGGGACAAGGATTTTATTTTTTAAAAAATCATAAAAATATACTTCCTTTTTAAAATTTTCTTCATTATTTTCATCTGCACAAACTTTGAGAATAAATTTATTATTAATTGAATATACCTTGTTTGTAAAACCAATATCAATCTTTTTAACAGATTTCACTGCTCCTAAATTGTATTTTTTAAAAATATTTTTTATTATCTTTTGATCCATACATATTAATTCCCGAGTATTTAATAAAACTATTGCTTATCTTTTACATTATTAACTTTTGAAGAAAGTTAAACAAATATCCGATTAATATTATCCCTAATGTTGTGACTCCAAAAAAGATTGCAATTAATTTTAATTTCATTGCTCTTCTTAAAATAATTGCTTCAGGCAAACTTAATGCAGAAGTTGCCATCATAAATGCTAATGCTGTTCCTAATGGCAACCCTTTTTCAAATAAAACAATCGCTATTGGAATAATCGCAACACAATTTGCATAAATCGGTACACCCAAAAGAACAGCAATCGGAACTGAAAAAATTCCTCCTTTTGCAATTAATCCCTGAATTAATTCTGAAGGAATATAATTATGAATTATCGCTCCAAGCCCAACACCTATTAAAATCCATATCCACAATTTTTTAACCATAGAACTCGATTCGGTATATCCATAATCTAATCTCTCTTTTAAATCATTATACCTTTTTTCTTCAACCTTTTTTGTTGGAGAAATTAAATCTTTTACAAGATATTTTTCAAGTTTCATTTTTCCGAGGATTAATCCGGAGAATACTCCAAGCAAAATGCCGAATAGAACATAAATTAAAGTAATTTTCCATCCAAAAAATCCCAACATCAAAATTACTAAATATTCATTAACTAACGGAGAAGTAATCAAAAATGAAAATGTTATCCCTAATGGAATACCACTTTCTAAAAAACTTAAAAATATTGGAATAGATGAACATGAACAAAATGGCGTCACAGCACCAAAACATGAAGCCATTAAATTTCCAACTCCTCTTTTTTGTTTGCTTAACCAATCTTTAACTTTTTCATGCGGAATATATGTCCTTAGAAATCCTAAAAGAAAGATCATGAAAAATAAAAGTAAAA
Organism: Candidatus Nanoarchaeia archaeon; assembly: GCA_035290465.1. GTDB lineage: Archaea > Nanobdellota > Nanobdellia > Pacearchaeales > GW2011-AR1 > GW2011-AR13. The sequence continues at coordinate 11,472 of DATDUI010000057.1, forward strand.
TTATTTTTATTGAATCATAAATAAAAAAATTTAATGATTGAACAAATTTCAAAGAACCATCTAAGTTAAAAATCTCATAAATTAATTTATCTACAATTAATTGCAGCATTGTTTATTTTTTTTACAATTGCAACTACTCTCTTTAGATTTTTTTTCAATTTTTTTGTCAAGCTTTTCAATTAATCTTGTAAAAAATCCTTTATTACCTACTGTATTTAATTCTTTTTTGTTTGGTTGTGTCAAAGTAGGTAATGCATAAGAATTTTTCTTTGGAAAATTCTTTTCATTTTTCATTATTGATTAAGGATTATTTATCTTATATATTTAACTATCTATTTGTAGGTAAATTTATAAATAATTTTTTCTATGAATATCTATGAATAAAATAATTTGTTTAGGTATTTTTTTTGTTTTATCATTTAGTTTGATTTCTGCTCAGGATTTTGAACTTTCTTCACTAAAAGATTTATGTTCGCAAAGTGAAAAAATAAATAATGAGATTGCAAATACAGAACTGCCTTCAGGAGTGCCTTATAAAAATGAAATTTTTAATTTATATGAAGGAGAAGAAACCTACATTGCAAGTTTAGTTATTAATGAGGGTAAAATTGAATCTTTTGGTTGTGAGATGAATGAAAACCCAACTTATAATATTTATATAAAAGATGTTCAAACATTAAAAGATATAATTAAAGCAGAAGCACCATTAAAAACATTTAATGAAAAAAAATCAAATGGTGATATTCAAATTAAAGGTGTGACAGCAGGAAAAAAATTCAAACAATTCTGGATAAATTTTGGGTTAAAAATTGCTGGCTGGTTTAGTTAGAAATTAGCTTTTATTCATTTTTTATAAATATTTATCTAAAGATTGTTGGGTGGTTTTAACTAAAAATAATTTTCTATAATTTTCTTCAATCTTTTTTTCAACATCTGCTAGTGGTATCCCTTTAATTTCTGCAATCTTATTATAACTTTCAATGACATTTGCAGGTTCATTTGGAAATTTTTTATCCGGATGTAAAAATGGAGAATCTGTCTCACAAAATAATTGTTCAATTGGGATTATTTTTATCATCTCTTGAAATTGTTCATTAAATTTTACAGTTGTAGGTATAGAAAAAAACCACCCTCTGTGAATTCCTTTTTCAACTAAATTTAATTTTCCGTTAAAACAATGCATAATAATTTTATTATAATTTAAAGTTTCTAGTAAATCAACTGTTTCTTTTTCAGCTTTTCTTGAGTGAATAAAAATTGGTTTATCCAAATCTTTAGCTAATTTTACAAATTTTTTCAAAATCTCTTTTTGTTTTACAAGAGTTTCAACCCCGGCTTCTTTTAAATCCAAACCGACTTCACCAATTGCAATAATTTTATCTTTGTTTTCATTAATAATTTTTATCTCTGAATCTATTTCCTTTTTTATAAGCTTTAATGCATTTGCGGGATAAATCCCTAAACAAGCTTGAACTTCCGGATATTCTTTTGCAAATGCAAGAACTTTTTTATTTGTTTCAACATCAATTCCATTCGCTAAAATAATTTTAACATTCCTCTTTTTTGCTTTTTTAATTATCTTATCCAAGTTATCAAAAAATTCTAAATGTGCATGTATATCAATAAATGTCATAAATATCCCATGTTTTTGAGATTAATAAGATTATTTATATAAAATTTACCACTATTAAGAGATAATAATATAGAAACATTTAAAAGTATTAATTTTAAAGTAATAAATATGAATAACTTAAATAACCTAGTAAATCAAGAAAATGGGGAAATTGCAATTGATTTCATCTCTGAACAATTATCTAATTTAACTAAGTATTCAAAAAGATTATCCGGAAGTGATGCTGAAATTTTGCTTGCTATAGCCGAAAGCTTAGACCACATGAGTACAAAATATTCAAAAACTTTAGGAAATTTGGATAAATTTACTTATGGAACATATCAAACTCTTAGAAACGAAGGTAAAACTCATTTAGAAGCAATAAATTTTGCTGAAGAATATGGTTTTGTTGATAAAGAAATTTTAAGGCAATTTGGGCGTAAATATCATGGTATTGAAAATACTCCGATAATAAAATTTTATGTTGATACTCATGGAGTGGTTCATGCAGATAGAAGAGAAGCACAATCTTCAAAAATTCCGGAATATCGTAAATCAAATTAAATAATTTTATAAAATAAACTTTAATTATTGTTAAATGAAGCTTGAAGATTTTGCAGAAATTCAACCTTTTTCGATATGGACTAATGCTTATGAAAAAAGTTTAAATGAAAAGTTAGGAATTGAATTAGAGAAAGTTAATAAAAATTCTAATGTAAACCCTATTGATATTTTTAAAGGAGGAAATTTGCAATATGGTTATATAAAAAATAGACGTAAAATTAAAACTATTTTAGAACTGTATTCCCCTATCGAGGGTTTTTGTTCTATGAAATTAGATAAAGAAGAAGAATTAATGAAACATATAGATTTTATCTATGATTTAATGTTTCATCATTATATTTTAGGAAAAAAACGAAGCAATGTTTTTCCAACTAATGAATGTGCTCCTTCAGCACATAATATTATGATTGCAAGTATGCTTTCTGGTTATCCAAATGCTTCTGTTTTATGTGACCAAACAGATAATCATTGTTATACTGCATTCCCTTTTGTATTAAAAAATAACAAGGGTTTTATTATTGCTGACCCAACATCAGACCAATTATGGACTTCTTCAGAAATTATTCCTCCACGAAATCATATTTTTGTTGTAAAACATAATAATTGGGCATATCAAACAGATTATGAAAAAGGTAATGAACATGGAGATGATAACCTCTATCCAACTTGTTATATGAATCTAAATTCTTTTAAAAAAGATTCTTTCAAAGCTTTAAGAGTTTATTCTTATAACCTTGAAACTTATTTCAAAGAAGTTTTTAAAAATCCTATTAAAATTAGGCATAACCAAAAAGAATAAAAATATATTCCTTAAATAAAGAATTATGAAAAATTTAAATGATGCATCAAATATAGATTGTCAATCGATAAACCCTTTTTCTATATGGACAAAAGCTTATGAAAAAGATTTAAATGAAAAATATGGAATTGAGCTAAATTCATTAAGATATCAGTCTGATATTCAAAAGATAGACCCTACAAAAAATGGATTAATTGTATATAATTCAAAAAATTGGGAATTAAAGATGGAATTTCTTTTAGAGATTCATAAAGATGCCCCTGAATTTTGTTCAATGAAAATTGATAATCAAAAAGAACTTATGGAGCATATTGATGTTATCTATGATTTAATGTTTCATCATTATGTTCTTGGAAAAAAAAGTAATTCTTCGTTTCCCTGTGCAGAATGTTGTCCTTCTTCGCAAAATATCATGTTTGCAGGAATGTCTGCAGGATATGCAAATGCATCAGTATTATTAGATTTTTATGACGATCATTGCTATACTGCATTTCCTTTTTTATTGCATGATAAAAAAGGTTTTATCATTGCTGATCCAACCTCTAATCAATTAGGGTTTAAATTTCAACCAAGAAATCATATTTTTGTTGTTGAGCATAATAACTGGGAATACAAAACTGATTGGGAATGGGGGACAGATTTATTTCCAAATAATTATCAAAATTTGCATTCAACAAAAGAAAATTTTGGTAAAAAAGAAAAGTGGTTTGATGAATATATGGAAGATATTGAAACTTATTTCGAAGAAGTTTTTAAAAATCCTATTAAGATCAGATTAGTTTAACGATGTAGAAGCAAAGGACATCTGTTCTTTGATTAAGTTAGAGGAAACAATTAAAAATTCTTTAACCGAATAAGAAAGATGATTTTTGTAATTAAAAGATTATGTTTTTAAATAATTTAATCACATATCATTTACAATATGATTTTTCAAATCTCTCAAACTTTCTTCTATCTTTGCAATTTTCTTTAAAACCATTTCTTTTGAATGTTCGACTTTTTTTAAACTTTCGATAAATTCATCAATTTCTAAAAATTTCTGTTTTTCTTCCTCTGTTAAAAAATCATTATTTCTTAAAGGATAAATAGTGTCTATTTTTATCCTTAATTCTTTTTTTAATTCAACATTATCATCTAACTTTTTTTTAGCTGCATAATATTCATCATGAGAAACAGTATAATAAAAATCCTTGAATTTTTTATAATATTTTTTAGCATTAATTCTTTTTTGATTTTCTTTTATTTCTTGTTCTTTTTTTGCATTTTCAGGCAAATTCTCTAAAAGATTTTTAAATTGTGAATTATTTTCTCCCATTCTTAATTTAAAGTAAAGTACTATTTATAAAATTAATTTTTTCTCTCTATTTCAACAAAAGAAAATTTTGGTAAAAAAGAAAAGTGGTTTGATGAATATATGGGGGATATTGAAACTTATTTCGAAGAAGTTTTTAAAAATCCTATTAATGTAAAAATAGATATTATTTAAGTAAAGGCTTCAAATATTTACCAGTATAACTTATTTTATCTTTAACAATGTCCTCAGGAGTTCCTATTGCAACAATGTATCCTCCTCCATCTCCCCCTTCAGGACCTAAATCAATTATATAATCTGCGCATTTAATAACATCTAAATTATGCTCGATAACTACAATAGTATTTCCTTTATCTACTAAGTTATTTAGTACACTAATTAATTTTCTTGTATCATGAAAATGTAATCCTGTTGTCGGTTCATCAAGTAAATATAATGTCTGTCCTGTTCCACGCTTAGATAATTCTTTTGTTAATTTTATTCTCTGACTTTCACCCCCTGATAAAGTTGTTGAACTTTGCCCCAATTTAATATATCCTAAACCAACTTGATTTAATGTTTCTAATTTATTTTTAATAGATGGAATAAATTTGAAAAAATCCAAAGCTTCCTCAACGCTCATATCCAAAACTTCTGCAATAGATTTATCTTTATATTTTATTTCCAATGTTTCAGAATTATATCTTTTGCCTTTGCATTCTTCGCATTCAATATAAACATCCGGTAAAAAATTCATCTCAATTTTAATTGTCCCGTCTCCACTGCACTTTTCACATCTTCCACCAGGAACATTAAAACTAAATCTTCCTAATTTATATCCCTTCAGTTTAGCTTCCTTAGTACTTGCAAAAACTTTTCGGATTTCGTCAAAAACCCCAATATAAGTTGCAGGGTTGCTCCTAGGAGTTTTGCCAATTGGGGATTGGTCAATAACAATTACTTTATCAATATAAGCTTCTGTATAAATTCCTTTATGCTCTCCGGCCTTGATATTTGATTGATGAATTTTTTTCATCATTCCTTTATATAAAATTTCATTAATTAGAGTAGATTTTCCTGAACCAGAAACACCTGTTACACAAGTTAAAACTTTTGTAGGGATTTCAACATCAATATTTTTTAAGTTGTTCTCTGTGCATCCAACAATTTTAATTGGCTCACCTTTTTCTCGTCGAATTTTAGGAACTTCGATAAATTGAATTCCAGATAAATATTGTCCTGTTAAAGAATTTTTATTTTTAATAATTTCTTGCGGAGTACCTTTTGCGACAATTTCTCCTCCATGAATTCCAGCACCAGGACCAATATCCACAACATAGTCTGCATTCATAATAGTATCTTCATCATGTTCAACAACAATTAAAGTATTTCCAAGGTCTCTTAATTTTTGCAATGTCTCAATTAATTTATGATTGTCTCTTTGATGAAGTCCTATTGAAGGTTCATCTAAAATATATAAAACTCCTGTTAAATTTGAACCAATCTGTGTTGCAAGTCTGATCCTTTGCCCTTCTCCCCCTGATAATGTTCCGGCATTTCTTGACAATGTCAAATAACCTAAACCAACTCTCTCTAAAAATCCTAATCTCTCGCGTATTTCTTTTAAAATTTGTCTTGAAATTTTTTCTTCTTGTTTTGTCAATTCTAAATTATTAAAGAATACAATTGCCTCTTGTATAGATAGATCTGTAACATCAATTATTGATTTATTATTAATCTTAACCGCTAATATTTTTTGCTTTAACCTTTTTCCGTCACAAACTGAACATTTATTTACTCTCATAAACTTTTCTAAAAATTTTCTTCGATAATCTGAATCTGTTGATTTATACAATCTTTCTGATTGAGGGATCAAACCTTCCCACCCATTTTCAAAATTCATATTTGCACCTGTATCCCATTTGCCCTTAATTGCTTCAGTTGAACCATAAAATAATGTTTGAATTTGTTTTTCATTAAACTTTTTTATTGGGGTATAAATATCAAAACCAAATTTTTTCCCAACGGTCTGCAATTGTTGCCCACGCCAAGACATATCAATTTTTCCATAAATTTTGATTGCCCCATCGATGATGCTAAGTTCTTTATCAGGAATAATTAAATCTTCATCAAAAATCATTTTAATGCCCAGACCATGGCATCCTTCACAAGCTCCAAAAGGTGAATTAAATGAAAACATTCTAGGTTGCAATTCTTCAAATGAAATCTCACACTTAGGGCAAGTCATGTTGCCTGAATAGAATTTATCCTTTCCATTATTTTCAACAATTAGTAATCCCTTTGATTTAATTAATGCATTTTCAACTGCTTCAGCAAGTCTTGATTTATCCTTCACATCTAATCTATCAATTATCACTTCAATATCGTGTTTTTTGTATCTTTCAAGTTTGATGGTTTCATCAGTTCTGAATATATCCCCGTTTACTCTTACCCTTGCATAACCTTCTTTGTTGAAATCCAAAAATAATTGTTCGTAAGTTCCTTTTTGTTGTCTAATTATTGGAGATAAAATAGTAATTTGTCCTGTAAAATCTTCAGCAATTTTTTGAGAAATTTTTTCAGGAGATTGAGCTTCAATTTTAATATTATGTATCGGGCAATGAGGAACTCCGATCCTAGCGTAAAGTAGCCTTAAATAATCATAAATTTCAGTAACTGTCCCAACAGTAGAACGAGGATTCTTGCTTGTAGTTTTTTGCTCAATAGAAATTGCAGGACTCAATCCCTCTATAGAATCAACATCAGGTTTGCTCATTAAACCTAAAAATTGCCGAGCATAAGAACTTAAACTCTCAACATATCTTCTTTGACCTTCAGCATATAAAGTATCAAATGCAAGAGTAGATTTTCCACTTCCGGATAAACCGGTAATAACTATTAATTTATCCCTCGGTAGTTCAATGCTTATATTTTTCAAATTGTGCTGTCGAGCACCTTTGATTTTTATTTTGTCATTCATTTTGTTTTTGGTTTAAAAATAAAAACTAGAAAATCTTATCAAAGATTTTCTTTGTATTCAAAAACTTGTTTGTATTCTGTGCGTAGGCACAGGGTGTTTTTGAATCTTGTTTTATTTTGTCATTCATTTTATATTTAATTTTATCTTTTTTCAAATAAAATTTTAGAAACCTCTTAAGAATTATAAAAAATGAGGTTTTAAATTCTTTTCGGGTATAATATTGTTAACAATATTTAAGGATGTTTCGGAGATAATCTAAACAAAAAAGTTTATAAATTATAACTCGTTATAACTTATTATAATGAAAACTACAATTCAAATAAATCATGTTGTAAGGGATCAATTAAATGAAAATAAAATACATCCAAGAGAAAGTTTAAATGATGTATTAATCCGTATTTTAACCGATAAATCTAAAACTCAAAATAAAATTGATAAAGAAAGTTTGTTTGCAACAATAGAAGTTTTACAGGATCCTCAGGCAATGAAAGAAATTAAGGATGCACTGCAAGAAACAGGGGGAATAACTCTTGAAGATTTTGAAAAAGAGCTAAACTTGTAAATGTTTGAAATCATCTTTAAGAAACCTGCAAAAAAGTTTATTGAAAAATTAGATAAAATCGAACAAAAACAAATCTTCACAAAAATCAAACAATTAAAAAATAATTCTCAACTAGGCAAACCACTTATTGGAAATCTTTCAGGACTTTGGAGATTAAGAGTAAATAAATATAGAATAATTTATGAAATCAAAAAAAGTGAATTAATAATTTATATATTGCAAATCGGGCATAGAAAAAATATTTATGAATAATTACAAAATCTCATCCTATTTTTTCTGCCTTATCAATTTTCCAATCTCAAAAATAACTAAACCAGAAACTACAAATGGTAAAATAAAAAGCCAATCTTTTATAGTCAAAGGAATAACACCGAATATAATTCCTAACGGGCTGTACAATAAAATAAGGTGTAATATTACAGAGATAATCACCGCATAATTTAACCATTTATTTGAAAAAATTCCATTCTTCAATAATGAACTTTCTGTTCTGCAAGAATAAACAAAAAATAATTCAAAGAAAATTGCAGTAGTTAAAATAAGTGTTCTTGTCCTGTCAATTGATAAAGTATTGCTGACTTCAATCAAATAAATTGCTAATTTTATCGCAAAAGTTAAAATTCCCGCAAGAATCACAAATTTCCAGATGCCATCTAATAAACTTTTTTCTTTTCTTGGAGGAGTATTCATAACATTCTCTTCTTTTTCAAAAACTAAAGCTAAAGCCGGTAAAGAATCTGTAATTAAATTAATCCATAAAATTTGCAGTGGCAAAAGAGGCAAGAACCATTTTTCAGAACCATAAAATAGCCCCATAATTAAAGCAAATAAAATCAAGAAAATTTCACTAAAATTAACTGCCAAAAAATATTTTGTAAATTTTTTAATATTATCATATGTTTTTCTTCCCTGTTTAACGCCCTCAACAATTGAAGCAAAATTATCATTAATTAAAATAATATCTGAAGCATCACGTGCAATATCTGTACCCCTTTTTCCCATCGCGATTCCAACATCTGCAGATTTCAACGCCAAAACATCATTAACTCCGTCACCAGTCATTGCAACAACTTCCCCTTTTTGTTGCAAAATCTTTGTAATCCTTAATTTTTGAGAAGGAGTAATCCTTGCAAAAATAGAAATATTATCGATTCTATTTGTAAGTGTCATATCATTTATCTCCTCTAATTCATCTCCCGAGATAATTTCTCCCTCAATGCCTATTTCTTTTGCGATAGCCTTTGCAGTTAATGCTGAGTCCCCGGTAATCATCTTAACTTTAATTCCGGCATTCTTGCATTCTTGTATAGCATTTTTTACTTCTTTTCTTGGAGGATCAATCATCCCGGCAAATCCTAAAAATATCAAATTTCCTTCTTTAGCCTTGCTCTTAATAGAAATATTTTTGTAACCAAATGCCAAAACTCTCAAAGCATCTTCTTCTAATTTTTTTGAAGAATTTAATAGTTCTTTCCTTCTTTGCATTGTTAATTCTTTTATTTGCCCATTAACTAGTTCAAAACTTGAAATTTGCAAGATTTTTTCCGGTGCACCTTTAGAATAAAGAACTTTATTTCTTCCATTATCTCGAAGAATTGACATCATTTTTTTCTTTGAATCAAATTCAAATTTTTGAACACTTGGCTCTTTATCAATTAATAATTTTTTATTTAATCCCAAATCTAAACCTGCTAAAACTAATGCTCCTTCAGTAGGATCCCCGATTATTTCATACTCCCCGTTATTCTCTTCAAATCTTGCATTATTGCATAAAAGACTTGTTTTAATCAATTGGTAAAGTTCTTTATTTTTCTCAATATCTATTTTTTTATCTTTCAAAAAAATATCTTTGCCATTTTTAGTATAAAAATTATTATTTGCAAAAATTTCCCGAATCTCCATTTTTTCTTCAGTAATTGTACCGGTTTTATCTGAACAAATAATAGTAACACTTCCAAGACTCTCAACTGCAGGCAACCTTCTAATAATCACATTTTGTTTGGACATTAATAAAGAAGAAATTGCAAATGAAACAGCAAGGACTGCCGGCAATCCTTCAGGAATTGCTGAAACAGCCAAAGCAACTGCAATCATAAACATATTCAATGTATCAAATTGTTTCATAAAACCCATTAAGATAATTACACTTACAGCCAATAATATTACAATCCCAATTTGTTTAGAGAAATTATCCAATCTTTTTTGCATAGGTGTTTTCGTTATCTCTATCTCCTGTAATGTTTCAGCAAGATCTCCAAAAACAGTATTTATCCCAGTTGCAATAACAATCGCTTTTGAATTGCCCCTTATAACCTGAGTTCCTGCAAAAAGCATATTGCTTTGTCTGGATATAATTGTTGAATCCTTTAGAAGAATATCCCATTTATCAATAGGTAAACTTTCACCGGTAAGTATTGCTTCATTAGTCTGCAAATTTTCTGATTCAATTATTCTGCAATCAGCATTAATCTTATCTCCGGCCTCAAGAATAATTATATCTCCAGGAACTAACTCTTCAGAATTAATTTCCATTAATTTATTTTTTCTAATAACTTTTGAGATTGGGATAATTAGTTTTCTAAGATTAACAATCGCTTTTTCTGCTTTTAATTGCTGGAAAAATCCTATAAATGCATTAAGTAAAACTATTGCTGAAATCACAAAGCCATCTGTAGAATGTCCAATAAAAAATGAAACTCCTGCCGCGATTATTAAAATGTAAATTAAAAATGAATTAAATTGTTCAAAAAAAATCTTCAAAGGTCTTAATTTATGAGTTTGTTTTAAAACATTTTTTCCATATTTCTCTTGTTTTAAATCAACTTCTTTTTGGTTTAAACCGTTTGCAGAACTATTAAATTCTCTGAAAATCTCCTCTTTTGTTTTAGAATAAAAATTGTTCATTCTTCAAGTCTATAATTTAACTCCCCGGCAATATTTTTTAACATTAATTCTTTAACCTCTTTTGGATTGTTTGTTTTACCTAAAACCCATCCAAGTTTAACAAAAGCTGTTTCAGAAATCATATCCTCAAGATAAATTATCCCAGTATGATATAATTCTCTTCCCGCGGAATAAACCAAAGGATCAATACGACCATAAATTGTTTGAGTCGTAGCACAAATGACCATTCCTTTTTCTGTCATCTCTTTAAGTTTTTTCGTCCAGCCAAGTCTTGCTTCTTTAGTCGCAGCCTGTCCTAAACCAAACATTTCAATAACTATCCCTTTGTAACCTTTCTCAAAATAATAATCTAATATCTCTGGATCTTGTCCGGGGTAAAATTTTAATAATGCAACTTTTTCTTCGAATTTTAAATCAAGTTGAACTTTTCCTTTACTTCTTAAATGATAACCGGAAATTCTTGTGATTTGCCCGGGAATAATTTTTGCATAAGGTTTGCCGTTAATAACTTTAAATGCATCTCTTCTTGAAGAATGCATTTTTCTGACTTTTGCACCAGGCATAGCATAACAGTAATCATCATTAGTCGTAGCATGCCCAACAATCATAACCTCGGCAATATCTGAAATCACAGCAGTAGTCGCACATTGCAAATTCAAATTAGCATCGCTACTTGCTCTGTCAATACTTCTCTGACTATAAACTAACACAACTGGTTTATTTACATTTTTCAGGAAAAAGCTTAACGCTGAAGAAGTATAATGTAAAGTATCAGTACCATGCGTAATTATTACGCCTTGAATTTCTGAATTATTCAAAAATTTTTCAGCAGTCTTTGCAATTTTTTTCCAGTCTTTATAATCCAAGTCTGATGAATCTTTTTTAAAAAGCACTTCTACCTCTTTGATATTAACATCCTTAAAAGCCTCAGGATAAGTTTTAAATAAACTATCCGGAGTTTCAATATAATCCACACCGCCTTTTTTTGGATTTAATCTTGCACCAATAGTCCCCCCAGTCATAATTATCGCAATATTCGGTTTACCCCCTGAATCTTTTTGCAATTCAGTTGATTCTTTCTTTGGAATTTCTCCCTTTTTTATAACTTCAATATTTAGAATATCTTTTTGATAAAAACCAATATTATAACCGGAATTTAACTTAATCAGAACTATGCCTTTATCCTCATTAGAACTTTCAAGTAAAAATCCCTCATAAGTCTGTTTTATTAAGTTTATTCTAACATAATCTCCAAACATTGGCGTGTTTTCCATTAAAAACTAAAGAAAAAATACATTAAAAATGTTTGTTCGAAAAGAATTATTTTTTCCAGACAAATTGGAGCATCCAATCTCCCAATGGTTTAAATCCTGAAAATCCAAATAAATTAATTGCTTTTTCTTTTTCAAATCCGTGCACATGCATAGTTATCCCATCCTTTGGTGTGACTCTATAAATTTCTTTTATTAAAAATTTAAAATAATCATTATTATTCATCCTCGAAATTTCTGGACAAATTATTCCATAACTTGTAACAAGACTAGATTCATCATCCTGTTTTAAAAGATAAGATAATCCATCTTCTTCAACGATTTTTGCATTTTTAGTTCCTTTTAAATGTTCTCTTGATAATTCTGGATGAAATGGTTCTAAACCTGTATATTCTGTAACGCCCATATCTAGAAAAGATTTAGCAAGAGGATTAGCCCCTGTACCAATTTCAATTATTTTTTTACCTTCTAAATTTTTTCGTGAAACTTCCGGATATAATTTTTTCATCATGTCAAAGTTTCTACTATAATCAGTATACGGTAATGTTAAACCAGGTTGATTAGCCTGTTCAATACAATATTCTCTATATTTTTTAATTGATTCAATATCATTTGGGTAAATTTCTTTGCCCATAAAATAATCATTTAAAAGTTGTTTATCTATTTCCATAATAAGTTTAGTCTAAATTTATTTATAAATCTTCCTATTTGTAACTACTTATTAGATACAACAATATAATCCTAAAAAGTTATAAACACTTTGTCTATTATACCTTTATGGTAAAAATCGGTTTAGAAATACACGGATATTTAGTAGCTAATGAAAAACTTTTTTGTAAATGCAAGGCTGAACATGGATTAAAAAATTCAAAACCAAACATGAATATCTGTCCTATTTGTACAGGTCAGCCTGGGGCAAAACCATTGCTACCGAATAAAGAAGCAATCAACAAAGTAATTCAAATAGCATTAATCTTAGGATGCAAAATTAATAATGAATTAGTTTTTCAAAGAAAACATTATTCTTGGCCGGATTTACCGAAAGGCTATCAAACAACAATTTCTGGTCCTCATGCAAAACCCGTTGGTGAACACGGAAAATTTTTAGGAATAGGCATAACTGAAGCACATTTAGAAGAAGATCCCGCAGCATGGAACCCAAAAACAGGGGAAATAGACTATAATCGTTCAGGTTTTCCGTTGGTAGAAATTGTAACAGAACCGGACTTTACAAGTTCAGAACAAGTAGTAGACTGGTTAAAACAATTAATTGCAACATTAGGTTATATTAAAGCAATTGACAAAAAAATGGGAATAAAATCTGACGTAAATGTTTCAATAGAAGGAGGAGCAAGAATTGAAGTAAAAAATGTAAATAGCATTAACAACATCAAAAATACAATTGAACATGAAATAGAACGGCAAACAAAAAACTTGCCTAAAGTTCAGGAAACAAGAAGATATGATGAAACAAAAGGAATAACAACATTAATGCGTACAAAAGAACAAGCTCAGGATTATAGATTTATCACA
>DATDUI010000058.1:0-3911 GCA_035290465.1 Candidatus Nanoarchaeia archaeon
ATTTAAGTTTAACATTAAAACTTAAATTCTTTTCACTTGGTCTTTTTACTTCTGGAATAAAACTGAATATTTTTTTTAAATCCATAGTAGATTATTAACAAAAGAGATTTTTAAAGGTTTTTAGTTCAAGAATTCATTTTACTTCATTTGATTTAAAACCTCTTGACTTCCAAAACCATATTTCTTACCTGTAGGTTCTCCTGTTTTGTCTCTTGTACCAAATGTTACGTAAAAATTTGAATTTGGATCTGAAGATTTTTCTTTTAAAAGTTTTGCCATTTCGTCAAACGAGAGGTTTGGGTCAATACCCAAACCTTCACAAACAACGAAAAATTTTGCATTCATTAAACTGCTTCCGGCAACAGATGTTTTAGAACGAGCAGCAGCATCTAAACTTCCTTTTTCATTAAGATAAACTATTCTTATCCCTGCAATTTCTTCCTCTGCAGATAAATCTGAATATGAGATATATGAAGAAGAGGGTGTATCAAGTGCTAATTCTTTTTTTGAAAATTCTAAAGATTTTTGAGGACTATATAATTCAGCACTTCTTTTTATTAAATAAGATTTTTTTGATTCAATTATTTTTTGCGGAGCTGATAAAGTTACAACTTCCATATTTCCTTCTTCGTCAAAGATAATTTTATTATCTCCTAATTTTCCGGTAATAGAAGAACCATCTTTATTCTTGGTAAAAATTTCTATTGGTGCTTCTGTAAAATCTGAATTTAATCTTTCAGATTTTATATTGCCTTTAGAATCAATTTTTAATAAATTATTTCCGTTAGTTATTTCTGTTGAACCAATAACTGAAATTTGATCTTTTATTATTTCAATTTCAGACAATCCTTCAGAAGTAATTTTTAATTTATCACTTGATTTAGCCATATTGAAAAATGGATTTCCTGATTCAAATTCAATTACCTGATAATTTTGTGCATTTTGCGAACCGAAAGTTAAACTTTTATCTTCAACGCAAAGATAACTTCCCTGAAGATTACATGGACGATTATAATAAATATCAACTTTTTTTATGCTTGATGAAGAAAGACCATTATTAAAATTAATTTTTGCATTTTCATAACTGGAAAATTTGCCTTGTGAATCAATAGAAATAGAGGGATTGCCTCTTCCAATTTTATCAATTTTGAGGGAATTAATTTTAAAACTTGATTCTGAAGAAAAAATTGCTTCTTTTTCATATTCTTTTATTTCTAATGAATTTTCTCCTAATTCTATTGAGGTTAATGCAATATCATCTTCGCCCTTTTCATTTTTTGATGGACGCACAAAAGAGAAAGCATCCCCAGCTTTTGCAGGTTTAATTGTTGCTGTATCGTTTTTTAATGTTAAACGTGTATCTTTTGTCATTGAATATTGATTCTTATTAATTTTTACAGCAGTATTTTTATTTGCAACTCCATCAAAATTTATTACATTTCCGCTTTCATCTAAACGGATATATCCTGAAGGATTTCCTACATCTTCTGAAGTTTTTAATCCGCTTAATTCAGTCATTACAACTCCTTCTGAATTTTTTATGATTAATTCTCCTTCTGAATCTAAGATATTAATCTGATTATTTTCACCAAGCCCAATATTTGAACCGGTTATACTAAAACTTTTTTGAAAATTTGTTATTTCTACTGTTCCATCTTCAAGATTATTTTGAATAAATGAAGAACCTTCAATGGATGCTATGAAATAAAGATTTACAAATATGAAAAATCCTGCTAAAATTAAGATAAATATTTCCTGTTTCATTGTTTTATTGTTTTATTGTTTTATTGCGAAAGTTAATTCAATATTATTTTCAGTTATTTCGCTTTGTTCATCAGTCAACACAAAAATGATAGTGTCGTTATTATAATCAATAACATCTACGGCAATATTTTTTGATTGAACTTCATCGAGGATACAGGTTATACAAATTTCTTTATTTAGATTATTATTAACTATATCTGTTGCTGTGTCATATAATATTCCAAACCTTACAGGAACTTCTACTTTTTTTGGTTTTGAAAGAATAGTTGTACTTTCTTCTTTGGTTATACTTATTGGATAAGTTATTTCCAATAAAATTTCTTCATCATTAATTTCAACTTTTGTAATTATTTCCTGTGAAGTAATTTTTAAATTATTAAATTGAGTAAAATTATTTGTGCATGAAACTAACTGATTATTTACTGCTTTTGAGATTTCTTTTTCAATTTCTTCTTTTGTTGGCATTATATTCTTTCCATTAAGACCATAATAAGGAATCCCATAAAGTATTGATTGTTTTGGAATGTCATAATATCCTCCTTGCATGCTAATTTTAAAAATAGTTTGAACATCAATTTGATTCATGCAATTTTCCTGAAAAAGAAAGACGTTATTTATATCAGCATCATTTGTTAGGGGAATCAAATCTTTATTTAAAATAAAAAATAAAGTAATAATTGCTAAGAATACAATCCCAATGATAATAAAAATGGTTAATTGTCCTCTTTTCTTCATCAAAAGAAGAATTAAAATTTATATATAAATCTTGTTCAAAAGAACTATTATTATTTATTTTGTATATCGGTAAGATTTAGATTCATCTGTTGGCACCATAAGTTTTCATATAGGTTAAAAAATTGCCATAAGTTGTTTTATCCATAATTCTTTTTTGCCCATTTATTATTAAAGGGTGATTTTGCTTAAATAAATAATCAATTGTATTTTTAATACCAACAATTGAGTTTACGGGTATTCTTGTATCTTTTACAAAATTTCCTATTGCATCTTCACCATGAGCATTTAAAACAATTTTTCCTTGATCATAAACTGGACCAACTTGTTCTCTATCAACTGCAATACCAATACCGACCACATTCGAATTTATTCCAAGAATTTTGGATTCACTTGCTATTTTATCAAGTCCATCCTTTTTTGTTTGCATTGATGTTCCAACATCATCCACCATATAAATATTGCAACCATCAAAAAATTTGGCTCCAACAAATAAACTTGCTTTTGTTGATCCTTCACCATGAATTTTCAATTCTTTTCTATCATAACAGCATCCTAAATCAAGATTATATTTATCCAACAAAACCATGGTTGCATCTCCAGCAATTAAACTTGCTTTATATGACGGACCAAATACAATGTCGATTAGCATTCCTTCGTTTATATTTCGTTCAATCATACTAGCATAAGCCTGTGCTAATTCTTTTCTTAAACTTGTTTTTTGTGCAACATTGCCGATATTAACGAAATAAGGAGTTGGGCGACCATCTTTTAGTGTTAAATTATCTGCAAAAAACAATGCTCCTGAATTTGCTAAAAATTTTGCAAATTTTTTTTGATATTCTTCCATAGATTATTATATTTTTTTACTTTAAAAAAATTATTATGTTTAATTAGAGAAAATTAATTATGCTTTCTTTTTCTTAGGGTGTTCAACTAATGGAGTATTAATTGGTTTTATTTCTTTTACAATAATTTCTCCTCCGGCAGTTGTTACTTTTTCTATTGCAGATTTTGATGCTTCAAAGCAGGTAATAAAAAGTTTATTTTTTACTTTTCCGTTACCTAATATTTTGTATTTTTCTAATTTAATTTCATAACCTTTAGTAGTTTTTTTACCATATTTGTCTAAATTAAGTTCTATTGTATCCAGATTAATTCTTTGTCGAATATCTCTCTTTGTTCCTCTGCTTGTTACACCTTGTTTTCCAAAATAGTCATTACCATATAAATTATTTATTAAAGTCTTTTTGTGATCTGCTCGTTTACCTGTCCCAGCCATACCTTTACCACCCTTGTTTCTTTTATTCTTTCTATTTCCAGTTCCACATGTACCTCTTCCTCTTCCGTGGAATCTTGATGATTTTGTTCTTTTATGTATTCTGATTGTCATTATAACATTCTCCTGACTAATT
>DATDUI010000059.1:0-2955 GCA_035290465.1 Candidatus Nanoarchaeia archaeon
CCTTTGGATTTGTTAAACAATTCTAAGGGTAAAGAAGTTTTAGTTGGTTTGAAAGGAGAGAAACAATTTGTTGGTACTCTGCTTGCATTTGATATCCATATTAATTTAGTATTGGATAATGTTAAAGAAATGCAAGACCACGAAATGAAAAGAAGTCTTGGTTTGACTTTCTTACGAGGGGACACAATAATTTATATCTCACCTGCATCGACTGCACGAAAGAAAGAATAAGCGTTTTGTCTTACTTAGTTTTCGCTAAAGACAGAATTCTCTTAGGTTTTATTTTAGCATGAGCTTTATTTTTTATTTTGAATATTATTGATTAAACATTAATCTTTTGAATTAATATTGAATGATTAGATTAATTTCCCTGCTTTTTCAAATTCTACTTCTTCATTAATTAATTTTTTAAAAATCTCTTTTAATTCAGAACTTTTAACTCTTATTTGTTTTGTGCTATCTCTATTTCTTATTGTCACGTCTTTATTTTTGATTGAATCCTGATCTATTGTAATGCAAAATGGTGTTCCAATTTCATCATTTCTTGCATAACGTCTTCCAATTGATCCTGATTTATCGTATGTAATATTCCATTCTTTTTTTAATTCATTGAAAATTCCTCTTGCATAATCTTCATATTCCGGTTGTTTTATCATCGGGAATATTGCTGCTTTTAATGGTGCAATTTTTGGCGGTAGCATTAAAATGTTGTTCTCTCTTTTTTTATCAAATTTTAAATGTTCTTCAATTAAAAAATAAAAATTTCTCCAATGACCAAAGCTTAGTTCTAAAACATGCGGGATATATTTTTCATTTGTTTTTTCATCTAACACACTTAAATTTACCTGAGAAATTTTTTGATGCCCTCCTAGGTCATGGTCTGTTCTGTAATGGACTCCCCCTATTTCAACCCAATCATTTAAGCTTTCCGAATAATATTCCATATCAAAGTGATTTTTATTATAAAATGCTTTTTCCTGATCATTTAATTCATAAAATCTAAATTTTTCTTTCGGGATTTTTAAAATTTGCAAGATATATTCCTGGACTTTTACCATGTGATAAACATAATATTTTGGTAAGCCATAATCTAAAAGTTTAGATGCTGATATTTCTTTTTCTGGTTTATTTCTTTCATCTTTGAGTATAATTTTTAATTTTTCATTTTTAATTTCTGAAAAAGTATTTGTGTCTGTAATCTGTTCATTGTTTATTTCCCGAGGATTAAAAAAGATTTGTAATTCTGCCTGTTCAAATTCTCTGCACCTAATTAATGAATGTTTTGGGGAAATTTCATTTCTAAATGCTTTACCAATAACTGCTAAACCTAATGGCATTTTTTTTCTAAGTAGTTCATATTGTGTTTTAAAATTTAAGTATGGTGTTTGTGCAGTTTCAGGTCTTAAATATACTGTTGATCCTTCTTTTGGACCAAAATTTATTGGAAACATCATATTAAATCTTGATACTTTTTCGAATTTTGATTTACATTTAGAGCAGTAAAGTTTATTATCATTTAAGATTTTTAAAAGTTCTTTGTCTGTTGCACTTTCAACCCTTATTTTTAATTTTTCTTCAATAATTTTATCTGCTCTTTCTGTATTTCCGCATTTAAAACATTCTGCTAATGGGTCGTCAAAATTATCCAGATGCCCTGATGCAACAAAAACATTTTTTGGCATTATGATTGAGCCTTCAATTTCATAAAATTCATCTCCTAATGATAAAAAATAATTTTTCCAAACATTTTCTAAATTATTTTTCATGAGTTTTCCTAAGTGTCCAAATTCCCAAATTCCGGCAAGACCTCCATAAATTTCACTTCCAGGATATACAAAACCTTTTCTTTTTAAGAATGCTAATAATTCTTCATTATTTTCTTTTTTTTCCATCTATTATCTTTTGAAATAAACTATTTAAAATTATTGATAAAAGCTGGATTGGGATTCGAAGACCTGGGGAGTGTCTTAGAATGATTTTTAACTTTGAACCTTCAAAATGTAAATTTTGTAGGGTGAGAATCCATTTAAAATAAGCGGAGACCGGGATTCGAAGACCTGAGGAGTAACGTCTCCGAATGGTTTCAGAAAATTTTTGATTTTCTGAACCTTCAAAATGTAAATTTTGTAGGGTGAGAATCCATTTAAAATAAGCGGAGACCGGGATTCGAACCCAGGAAAAGTCGGGCTGCAACCGACTGCAGTAACCACTGTGCCATCTCCGCAGATATATAATTATCAAATAAAAGATATTTAAAATTATGTATTTGATTTAGAATTTTTTTATTTTCAATGAATAATCTGGACAGTCCTAAAAAATTTCAAAAGAAATTTTTGGTAACATAAAAAATCAAAGATTTTTTAGCATTTAAATTTCATTGAAATTCAAATACATTCAAAAGACATTGCTTTTGAAGTGTGCTAAAAAATTCTTGAAAAGAATTTTTGGCAACGCAAAAACCCACACGCTGTGCCTTCGCACAGATTAAAAAATAAAGTTTTTGCTGTATTCGAACCTAATGAAATAAAAACTTATTCAAAACTACGCTTTGCCTTCGCAAAGAAAACTATTAAGAGTTTTGAATTCAACAAAAATCTTCTGAGATTTTTGAGCATTTAAATCCCCGTTGGAATTTAAATCTGTTAAGAAATCCTTTCAGGATTTAATGGCATTTTCAATGCCATATAAACGACCCGGACAGTCCTAAAAAATTCTTGAAAAGAATTTTTGGGAACTTCAACAGACGGTGCAGTTGAAGTGATTCAAACCTGATGAAATAAAATTAATTTTGTTAAGAAATCCTTTCAGGATTTAATGGCATTTTCAATGCCATATAAACGACCCGGACAGGATTCGAACCTGCGACCTACTACTTAGAAGGCAGTCGCTCTATCCAGGCTGAGCTACCGGGCCATAAATATTTGTGATAAAAATTCTATTTAAAGCTTACTAATT